>NZ_JBHTBZ010000005.1:0-157895 GCF_042665235.1 Hydrogenophaga defluvii
GCGTGGAACGGTGTCCGCCATCACGCTGGAACACTGTCCGCCATCAGCATGGAATCGTGTCCGCCATGGCGTGGAATACGCAACAGATTCACCGGTTGGCCTACTACGACTCGTTAACCGGATTACCCAATCGTCGGCTACTGCACGACCGGCTCAACCATGCGATGTTGACCGCGCGGCGTAATGGTCATGGCTGCGCCATCGTGTTCATCGACTTGGACAACTTCAAAACACTCAACGACACCAGGGGCCACGATATCGGCGACCTGCTGCTTCGACAAGTTGCACAGCGACTCAGTGGCTGCGTGCGTGCGGGCGACACGGTCTCCCGCTTTGGTGGTGATGAATTTGTTATGGTTCTGGAAGGCCAAAGCCCAAATGCCTCTGTCGCTGCGGACCGCGCTGAAACACTGGCAGCCAAGGTCCTCCGCTTACTCTCAGAGCCCTATGTTTTGGCTGGACACCAGCACTATTGCACGCCAAGCATCGGCATCACACTATTCAGCGGTGGGACTTGCAGTGCGGATGAACTGCTCAAGCAAGCCGACTTGGCAATGTACCGATCCAAGGCGTTGGGCCGGAATACCATGCGTTTCTTTGACCCCGAAATGCAGACCATCGTGGACCAACATGCCATGATGGAGCGCGATATGCGTGAAGGATTGGCCGAGGGTCAGTTCAGGCTGAACTACCAACCTCAGATGGGCTCTGACGGAAAACTGTCTGGAGCAGAAGCGCTTCTTCGCTGGCACCATCCCACCAGAGGGACGATTCCTCCGGGACAGTTCATTCCACGTGCAGAAGAGACAGGTCAGATTCTTCAACTGGGCAGATGGGTCATCGAAACCGCTTGCGCTCAGCTGGCCAACTGGTCCATGAAGCCGGGTTTCCAACGTTTGACGATAGCTGTTAATGTCAGCGCGCGACAGTTCTACCAGGTTGACTTTGCACAGCAACTACTGGAAATTTTGGAGCGGACCGGGGCGAATCCTCGGCAGCTCAAGCTTGAGCTGACCGAGAGCATGCTTGCCCTACATGTAGAGGAGATCATTGAAAAGATGGTCGTACTCAAGTCCAGTGGCATCCGCTTCTCGCTGGATGACTTTGGTACCGGTTACTCGTCTCTGGCCTACCTCAAACGGATGCCGCTGGACGAACTGAAGATCGATCAGGGTTTCGTGAGGGACGTGCTTGCCGACGCAAATGATGCCGCTATAGCGAGAATGGTCGTGGTCCTCGCTGGCAGTATGGGCATCGATGTCATGGCTGAAGGAGTTGAAACCGAACCGCAGAGAGAGTTTTTGGCATCGATTGGATGTAGGGCTTACCAAGGCTACCTCTTGAGTCGCCCCTTGCCTATCGAGCATTTTGAAACATTTATAGAGACTGCTGGCGTGGTGATGCAGTAAAGCATTCGTCTTCTCAGGTGTGTGAATTCCGTTTTCTATTGACACTACTTGTTTGGGTGGGACTCTTTGCCGTTGAACTAGCTTAGTGAAGCAGCCTGCCCTCACCCAACTCATGACGAGCAAGTAGCTGCTGATACTCCAGCTCTTCGAGAGCATCAACCACTGCTGCCAACTTCATGATGGCTTCCATGGAGACCTCGGGTAGGTCAGTCGCACCATTCGAGGTGACCGGTGTCAAGGCGTCTACAGCGGCTTGTAGTGCCTTTTCGATATCGTCTGAGGGGTTGGCCATGCCGACACTCCAACTCGTTCTAGGATGAACGTCATCATAGTGCTGCGAGAGCATCAAGCGGTACTGCCAATCAGACTACCGGGGCAGCAATAACAAAAGTGTGTCCTGTAGTGTGACTGAAGTTGGTCAGAAAGCAAAAAACCCAAGTGAAATCAATCACTTGGGCTAGTACCAGTTTACACCCATCCACGTACCACAGTAACTTCGACCTAAACGGATCAACAGTCCGCAAGAATTTGCAAGCTGCCGACACCTTCGGCCTGTTCAAGCAACTCGCTGATGCATCGGAACAACTGTTGCGCCAGTTCGCAACCTGTCGAGGTAGTCAGCCCATTGCTGGATTTGCGTGAACCGCTGAGCAAGATACTGAGTACGGTTGTAGCTTCGACCGTTTGCGTCTTTTACCGAGTGTGCGAGATTCGCCTCGATGGCCAAAGGGTCAAGGTCCAGTTGGTCAACGAGCATGGTGCGGGCACTAGCCCGAAAACCGTGCCAACTTTGCTCTTTACCAAAACCCAAGCTGTACAAAGCACTACGCACCGAGTTGTCCGACATGGGACGATCATGATCACGTTGACCGGGAAAGACGTACTGTCCATGTCCAGTAAGTGGATGGATATCACGCAGCAGGGCTAGAGCCTGTGTCGGAAGCGGAACAACGTGATCGTCGCCGTTCTCTTTTTCCTGTTTTAGTCGCTTCATCTTGGCACTGGGGATGGTCCAGCGAGCGTTGTCCATGTCAACCTCGGACCACTCCATCATGCGCAAGTTGCCAGGACGCTGATACAAGATTGGTGCCAGGAGCAATGCAGTCCGAACAATCAACCCACCTTTGTAGGCGTACATGGCTCTCAACAACTCGCCAAACCTTTCAGGCTCCACGATTGCAGGGAAGTGAGTGCCACGGTAAGGCATGAGGCGCTTCTTCAAGCCTTCCGTGATGTTCCGTTGCGTGTTGGTGGCCGTTGGCAACCAGTACTCCCAGACTTGCCGTGCAAGCATCAAGGCTCGATCCGCTGTCTCAACCGCCCCACGTGCCTCAATTTTTTGCAGCACAGCAAGCAGCTCCATCGGTTCGATGCCAGGCATGGGACGCTCGCCAAGCCAGGGGAACAAGTCCCGTTCAAACTGCTGCATGACTCGATGAGCGTGCATCGGGCTCCAACGACCGACTTGCTTGCCGTACCACTCCTGAGCAACAGCCTTAAAGGTGTCACCTTCGGGACGAATACCCTTCAACTTTTCAAGCTTTCGCGCCTGGATCGGATCAACACCTGAAGCCTTTTGTTGTTTTGCAGCATCGCGGGCAAGCCTAGCGGATGCCAACGTCACGTCAGGGTAGCTCCCAAGAGCGAGTTGCTTCTCTTTGCCACCGACGCGGTACTTCAAAAACCAGCGTTTAGAACCGCTGGGGCTGACTTGCAAGTACAGCCCACCCGCATCAGCAAACCGAGCTTGCTTTCGTTCTGGAGGGCATACGGCGTTACGACACTGAACGTCAGTCAACATAGGGGTACGGAGCATCAGATGGGGGTACGGATCGTCTATTTTACGGTTTACCTGAACTTACACCCCCACCTGTACCCCATGATTCAAGTGGATGGAGCAAGATAAACTTGGACAAACAAAGACGCAAGTCGTTGATTTTTCAAAGAAAAAGGGCGTCCATCGGATTAAGATGGACGCCCTTGGACGTTGATATGGTGGTGGGATGATAGCCGGTCCCAAACCGCGTTGAATGAGCGCGAAACCGGGGTCTCGGCAAGTTGCGGATTGCTGCGGATTCCAGTGAAAAACAAGGCTTGCCAAGGGAATTTGGGGCAGTTTTGCGATTTTCACCGGCAACCGGTCGGCAACTGCGACGCCCTCAACTTTGCTGACGTCGGGCCAGGTTCGATTGCAATTTGCGGAATTGAACCCGCGTCCGTCAAATCGCCACCTTCCACTCCCGCAACTGGCCGACGGTTTGAAGCCACGCTGAGCCTTGGCTATCACTCGCAACAGCGCCTTCATGGACTCCCGCCAACTCATTCGGAAGGAGACCAAGATGGAAATCGTGCACTTCAATCAACGCCAGCTAGCCGCCCGCTGGAACATCAGCGAGGCAACCCTTGAACGCTGGCGCAGCGTGGGAATCGGCCCCAGGTTTCTGAAGCTCTGCGGCCGGGTCCTCTACCGGCAGGTCGACATCGAGGAGTTCGAGGAGTCGTGCCTTGCAACTTCGACTTCTACCAAGGCCAGGAGCAAACGGCTCACTACTGTTTAACGCGATTTGTCGTGCGGCCCAATGCGGGGAGGCAGCACGGGCATACGAGGTACACCTTTTTTCCATACAGAAGTTCGGGCACGCTCGTCATGAAACTTACGGCTCGTCATACCTGCCTTACCGATGATGTTATAGAACTCATTATTTTTCAAATCCGTTTTATGCGGATTAGGCAACTTAATCCTTTCGCCATTGTCAATACGGTAGTAGCTGTGATCGCTCTTATGATCCAACACTCCTGATAGATATCGCTTAATGAAATCACCACCAATTTCTGCACAAGATACGGCCTGGGGTACCAGTACGCTCTGACCGCCTTTAACCCAATCAATCCAGTAAACAGGACAGTTGTTCAAATGTAGGTGTCCACTGATCGTGGGTTCACGCGGTATTGAGAGATTGGTTCCCATACGAACGACAGATTCGAGCAGTCCGTGCCAAACGGAGGGACCATTGTTACCAAACGCCGCTGTCGCCTGCTTCGCCATTTGATCTTTTCTTTGCGACTGGCGCTTGTCGACGCCTCCAGCGTAAGCGCCCGGACTGTGCCAGACCAAGTCCCAAAGGTAATCACAGATCGATGCAGGGTACGCGATGTTTTTGCTCTGCTGCAGTGATTTGAGGGCGTAGAAGTTTGCTACCGACTCCTCATGCCATTCATTGATTGGTCTACTAGCGACCAGTCGTCGATATGGTCTGTAGACCGGCTGCCCACCGGATGCCTCCATCTGGAGGCAGTGAGCGTCGAACCGATAGTGATACAGCTCATGCGAGTACAAAAACGCCGCCAATACATCAAGGCATTGAGAGAAAGACTCCCCAGTGCTGAAGCTCATGTCGGTAGCCAACGCAAAACAGCGCTTCCTAATGAAGAAGATGCCCCACCGCCCCGGCGCTGGCGCCCTTGTCACGTCTCGGAAAGATTTGTAAAAAGCCAAATATTCGATGCCACAATCAACGACGCCCCCAACTGCCCCGTCATAAGTTTCATCGTCTGATCTCTCATGGACGGGCTCCACTGGGGTATCGACTTCTTCGAGTACCTCTTCGGCTTCGCCAATATTTGGAATATCAACCCCTGGGAGAGGGAACCGATCAGAGTCTGTTAAAAGATCGTGCTCGTGGTTGTTACCTTGCAGCAAACTCTCAACATGGCGTGCAGCATCAGCAATCTCAGATGCCGCGTGAGGGTTAGGTTGCGGGATGTTTCCGAAGCGCCTATCCATATTCGATCTCCTTCCAGCATCTTAGGTTATACCCCGTTTCGGACAACTGATGCTCATTGCGTACGTAGCGGTCGCAGGAAATATTCGCATCGTCGAATAGCGAACAGCCACGATCAAGACGATGCGCCAGCCGCCAGAACCATCGTCAGTTCGATTCCGTCTTACGCAATCGAACCCGCGTCCACAACTCCTACAACGCAAGCCTTAGCGGTGGCATTCTGCACAGACCCGCCCCTGCGATGATCAAACCTGTCGGGCGCCTTCGGTGGGCGAGCACGCCCTATGACAGAGGCATAGTGAATCTCACTAAATTCAACCCTTCAATTTTTCAAATTCCTGAGAGTAGGAGTCCAAGACTGATCGCAAGTCAGGCGAGACCTGAATCTCACGGCCCATTGAAGTTGACGCCTCAGACTTAAAGACCAACTTTGCAGTTCCATCAACACTAGGTGGGTACAAATAGGCAGGACCAAAGTTGGTCATTACTTCATACACCGAGTGATAAATTCTTATCCAAATTGGCCGCCTAACAACGCCAATCACACTTTCTATTTTGATGTAGCGCGGCTTACCAAATATTGCCTTATCCCGATTCAACCACTTACTCAGCAATTCAGCACACTCATCAGAGCCAACATCCTTTGCGATCTCAGTCAAGCTCTCGAAACGCGTCCCGTGTGATTTCTCGACCTCATCAGAGTCCGCCTGATCTTTATCTTCATCATCGCGGTCAATCACCCATTCAACGAGTTCCTGGGTGGTCATTACCTCAGTTGAGGGCGGAGAACTCGACAGGCCCGAGAAATCAGTAGCCTCGATAAGAAGCATCCAGGAATTCTTGCCTTGATAAATAACATACTCATCCCACGACTCATTTCGAACTGGAGCATCAGAAAGTTCCCCATGAAAAAGATGATGCCTCTTCTCCACAAGCTTGCTCGCAAGTCGCTCACAAATCTCGCTCGAAAAAACAGCGCCACGTCCAGCAATGCGAATCGCGGTCGAATCAAGGCGAATACGAGGACATGTGGACAAAAAATATCTTAAATCAACAATGACCTCAGAAGGACTACGGATAGCCCCGGCCTGAATCATAGCCATCGCGTATAAAAATCTTTTTACTGAACTCAAGCTCGTGGTTTTGGAGACATAACTTCGACGCTTGGCCTTACGAACTACGATTTCGTCGACCTGCGACAAGCCTAGGTTTTTCGGTCCTTCGCCCACAATACCAGAAAGATAATTATTGATCTCCCCATCAGTCAAATCAACTTGGAAGCAAGCTTTAATCATTGCCCTCAAGGCTGAGTCGATAAGTTGATACTCCATTTCTTTTGATCCATTCTCACGACCCAAAACAGGATGAGAAATACGCAGCGATCGGAGATTCTTAGCAATCCCCGGCACCACAAAATCAGCCAAGGCGTGAAAATCAAAAGTAAGAAGGGGTTTGGATGTAGGACGATCGTTCGCAACCCAGCCTTCAACATCCAGAGCAGAGAGATCAGAAAAATCAACACCCGCTCTAGCGCATGCCACTTTTACACGCGCAATGTCATACAAAGGTTCTCCCGACTTATTCAACCAATGTCCAGACGGCCCCACCTCGTCCGGAGCGTCAAAGACCGCCTCTATCCATCCGGGTTTCAAGCCAAATGAAAGCAATTCGCTTTTCGACAGCATTCTATTTTTCACACGAAGACCTTTCACTTGAAGCTTGAGACAAGGGATGTCAGATCTGGCAAGGCTAATTGACTATTCTCACTGACATGGCTCCGACGTTGTCATGCGGATTACAATTTTGAGGCAGCCTTAATGACGTTGGACCGATGGCAGCATGCGCCAGATACAGGCGGGTCAACACCGCCCGCATGTCTTGGTCTAAAAAGTTCCATGCCTGCTCCGCTATTGCAGCTGGGAGTCCGAAGCGCGCTTCAGCGACCGAACCAGCGATAGCTGCGATGGTGTCACTGTCCCCACCAATAGAGATGGCATTTCGGATTGCATCCTCATATGAAGAGGCTTCCAGTGCGCAAATCAGTGCCTGTGGCACTGAGTGCTGTGCCGCCTCTGAGTGCCGGTAGGAAGGTCGAATCTCATCGACGGTAGGAGACAAGTCGTAACCATAGCGGGTTGACAGCTCGGCTCGGATCAGATGAGCAGGCTCATCTTGCAGCGCACGCCAGATCGCCACTGCCACCGCCTGCGCTCCACGCATACCCTCAGGATGATCATGTGTGACTGACGTGACCAACGCTGCAAGATTCACTGCTTCGTCGAAATCGCGTGCCAATAAAGCAGCAGGTGAAACCCGCATAGCGCCACCGTTACCCCAAGAACCGTAAGCGCGTGGTTCATCATCCATGAACCATAGTGCAAAGCGCTGTCCCCAACCTCCAACATGCTCATACTTCCGACACCATTTTTGCAATGACAAGGCTGGAGGCACCTCTTGAACAAGGCTATCTGCTACCGCGACAATGCAAACTGTGTCGTCGGTGATACGAGCTTGAGGATGGAACAATGGCGAAAAATCTTTTCGTTTTATATTTCGCTTCTCGTACACCGACCCAATGATGTCACCTGCGATTGCACCCAACATATTTATTCACACCCTTCGGAAATTCGCAGTCAAAATCTGCGCATCGTCAGTGACTATTTTTCCAATCGAACACAAATAGGCGTAGCCTGAAATTTGGCCGATTGGGTCGGAATCTTCACATGCGCTGATCCGCAGATCAGACGGGGACTGATTCATTAGCAGCGCGAACAAGCGCGACGTCACGAACACTCTCCCAGGGCACATCAAGATCATCCCGACCAAAGTGACCATAGGCGGCAGTCGGATAGTAGATCGGCCGCTGAAGATCCATGCACTGAATGATCCCGGCAGGGGTGAGATCAAACTCAAGGCGCAGTGCATCGACGATCTCGGCACTACGCGCAGTGCTCACGCCTTCAGCTTGGACGAGAAAGCTCACGGGCTCTGCAACGCCAATGGCGTACGCAAGCTGGACAAGCGCCCGATTCGACCAGCCTCGCGCCACCACCTGCTTGGCCAAGAAGCGCGCCATATAAGCCGCCGACCGATCCACCTTAGAGGGATCCTTGCCAGAAAACGCCCCGCCGCCGTGTGGCGCTGCTCCCCCATAGGTGTCGACGATGATTTTGCGCCCTGTGAGTCCAGTATCACCCTTTGGGCCTCCGATCACGAAGCGCCCTGTTGGATTGATCAGCTCGCGATAGCTCGACGCCCGCAGATTGGCAGGAATCACGGCATCAATGATGTCGCGGCTGACGGCCGCACGAAGCGCCTCGGTTTCAATGCCGACATCATGTTGCGTTGAGAGCACGACCGCCTCAACGGCAACTGGGCGACCTTCTTCGTACCGAAATGTCACCTGAGACTTGGCGTCCGGCCCTAGCCACGGGAGTACGCCGCTGCGCCGCAACTCAGCTTGGCGACGCACGAGCCTGTGGGCAAACACGATTGGAGCCGGCATCAGTTCGGGCGTATCGTCGCAGGCGTACCCAAACATCAGGCCTTGGTCCCCAGCGCCAATCACGCCGTCCTGGCGGTCAACCCCCTGGTTGATGTCCGCCGACTGCCCGTTGAACCGAATTTGAATCTCGCAGCGATCGGGATCGATTCCAGTGGCACTCTCGCGATAGCCGGCATCGCGAAGAACATCAGAAACAATCGTTACTGCACGCTCGCGTACTGCTCGGAACGTGTCTGGACTGCGGGTCTTGAACTCTCCTGCGACCACGACGCACTGATCAGCAAGCAAGGTCTCGCACGCGACGCGGGCCGATGGCTCATGGCGCAAAAACTCATCAAGTACCGCATCGGAAATGCGGTCAGCCAACTTATCGGGGTGTCCTTCAGAGACAGACTCCGACGAAAAAAGGCCATTGCGAATAGACATAAATCACTCCTCTTTAGCCGCTTTGACGATCTGTCGGGGGCGGCAATTTGGGCCAAATCCCCCCAGTCTGGATACGTTGACGGACAGACCAAACCGTGCTTTATCTCAGGACGACAAGTTGTGGGACACCGTCAGGCCCACTCCAAACAATTGCGTTTTGCTCGAAGTGATCGCCGAGCTTCTTGGCCGCCTCGAGATCCATCCCCAGGACCAGAAAACTTTCCTCACCTGGCCAATTGTTTGATGGGTGTTGGCCAATACCTTCGATGAAGGTCACGCTGCGGCGGGACAGTTCTGCGGCTAGCGCACTTTGGCGCTGCTGGTTTTCAAGTTCGCCTACTTCATGACTGAAAGGGTTACAGCCGGTGATGAAGGCTGCGCAATCGAAACGAAGGCGCTTGTATAGGGCCAGTACCTCGTGACTTACTTGCCCGATACGTAAGACAAATGGATGGTCGCCACGTACAAAGTAGTGCGTTTCCAGATAGGCCTGGATGGTGGCAGGGGGAATGACTGAATCTGGCAACAAAAAAGCCCTCCAATTTTGGAGGGCCGACGCTTCCCGTTTAGTTGCCCATATATGAGCCACATTCGCTTTCGCGATCCACCTTGCCCGGGAGGGCAGGTTGGCGTGGGCGTCGGCCCAACTCGAAATGTTGTGTGGATTTTAGCACAACACTCAAGGGAGCTTGGCACATGGACGAATTTGCTCAGCGAGTCCCATACCAATTTGCGTATGGAGACACTCGATGCCCACCAAGATCTGCGCCTGCTGCGGCCAACCGTTCACAACCCGTCCCCAGGTCCGCGATCAGGCCTTCTGTTCAGCACCAGCCTGTCAACGTGAACGACGTCTGCGCTGGAACCGCGAAAAGAGGCAGTCTGATCCCGACTACCGCGACAACCAGTCACGCAGTCAGCGAGCCTGGCTGGATCGTAATCCCGATTACTGGCGGACGTACAGGAACCAGTCGGCCAAGAACAACTCGCCGCAGTCGTCGACGACCACGGTGGCAACCGATACCCCACTCTCCGGCCTGTACTGGATCAAGTTCCGGCAGGACCCGTCTGCAAAGAGTGACGTCTGGATCGCGGAAATCACCCCGGCGTGCTCGGAATGCCGCTGCAAAGAGGACGCGTGCAAAGAGAGGACGTGATGGTTATCTCACATGCCGGGCACTAACGTTGCCTGCAAATGAGCTCCCGAGCACCTGCATGGCAACCGCCTCAACGGTACATCGACGCCAGCCAACGCTGGCGCCACAACGATCGATGAAGTGGAAGGCAGACCCGAGAGCACCAACACAGCTTTGTGCGATTGGGTCATATGCCATCAGAAGAAGTCAAACCAGAAACACTGGACCAGCCTGCCCTCTTCCGGGCCGCTGAGTACGTCCGAATGTCGACCGAACACCAACAATACTCGACGGAAAACCAGGCCGACAAGATCCGTGAGTACGCCGCGCAGCGTGGAATCGACATCGTGCGAACCTATGCCGACGAAGGTAAAAGTGGACTGAACATCGGCGGGCGGCTGGCACTGCAGCAACTGATCAAGGACGTGGAGTCCGGCGCCACCGACTTCCAGATGGTGCTGGTATACGACGTCAGCCGCTGGGGTCGGTTCCAGGACGCTGACGAAAGCGCCTACTACGAGTACATCTGTCGCCGTGCCGGCATTCACGTCACCTACGTGGCCGAGCAGTTCGAAAACGATGGCTCGCCGGTGTCCACCATCGTCAAGGGCGTCAAGCGGGCCATGGCGGGCGAGTACAGCCGCGAGTTATCAGCCAAGGTGTTCGCCGGTCAGTGCCGGCTGATCGAACTGGGGTACCGCCAAGGCGGTCCGGCCGGTTACGGCCTGCGGCGGGTCCTGATCGACCAAAGCGGTTCCGTCAAAGGCGAGCTGACGCGCGGGGAGCATAAAAGCCTGCAGACGGATCGGGTGATCCTGATGCCGGGCCCCGACACGGAGGTGCAGACCGTCAACCAAATTTACAGGTGGTTCAACGATGACGGCTTACCAGAGTCGGAAATCGCCGCCCGGCTCAATGGCCAGGGGATTCGAACCGACCTGAACCGCGACTGGACCCGATCCACGGTGCGCGAGGTACTGACCAATGAGAAGTACATCGGCAACAACGTCTACAACCGGATCTCCTTCAAGCTCAAAAAGCACCGGATCACGAACCAGCCGGACATGTGGATCAAGAAGGAAGGCGCCTTCGAAGCCATCGTTCCGCCGGAGGTGTTCTACATGGCCCAAGGAATCATTCGGGCCAGAGCACACCGGTTCAGCAGCGAGGAGTTGATCGACAAGCTGCGCAACCTGTACCAACAGCGTGGCTTTTTGTCGGGTCTGATCATCGATGAAGCCGAAGGGATGCCGTCGGCCGCCGCTTACATCCACCGCTTCGGCAGCCTGATCCGGGCCTATGAGGCGGTGGGCTTCACCCCCGACCGGGACTATCAGTTCCTGGAGGTCAACCAGTTCCTGCGCAAGCTGCACCCAGAGATCATCGGACAAACCGAACGGACCATCGCACAACTGGGCGGCACGGTGGTTCGCGACCCGGCCACCGACCTGTTGACGGTGAACCGGGAGTTCAGCATCTCGGTCGTCTTGGCCCGGTGCCAAACCCACGACAACGGTCGGCTGCGCTGGAAAGTTCGCTTTGACACGAGCTTGGCACCGGACATCACTGTGGCCGTGCGCCTGGACCAACCCAATCAAGCCCCACTGGACTATTACCTGCTCCCGCGCCTGGACTTCGGCCTGCCACGCATCAGCCTGGCCGAACACAACGGCATCGAGTTTGAGAGCTACCGCTTTGACAGCCTGGACTATCTCCACGGCATGGCAGAACGCACCCGCGTCAGGAGGGCCGCATGAGCAAGGAACACCCGTCCAGCAACCTTCAGATGATTCCGATCGAAAAGATCGAGATCCTCAACCCGCGCGAGCGAAACAGCCGGATCTTCGATGACATCGTCGGCAACATCAAAAAAATTGGCTTGAAAAAGCCGATCACGGTCACTCCGCGCAAGGACGCCGATGGCCAGGAGAAATTCCTGCTGATCTGCGGCGAAGGCCGACTCAAGGCATTCAAGTCCCTGGGCGAGACCACCATCCCGGCTATGGTCGTCAACGTCAGCGACGAAGAGGGCTTCATCATGAGCCTCGCAGAAAACATCGCCCGTCGCCAGGGGAGGACGCTGGAGTTGCTGGCGGGCATCGAACAGTTGCGCGACCAGGGTTACGACAAAAAAGCCATTGCCCTGAAAACGGGACTGGGGCAGGACTACATCCATGGCATCCTGCAGTTGCTCAAGAACGGAGAGGAGCGACTGCTGATCGCGGTGGAGAGCGGTCGTATTCCGCTCAATGCCGCCCTGTCTATCGCCGGGGCAGGCAGCAACGACAAGGACATCCAGGCTGCCCTGCAAGAGGCGTATGAAAACGGCCAGTTGCGCGGCAACCACCTGATCCAGGCGCGCAAGGTCATCGAAAAGCGCCGTTCACTGGGGCGGACAATTGCCAGAGGGGCGCCGCGCAAGGTGCCGGATGTGACCTCCTCCAGCCTGATCCGAACCTACCAACACGAGGTCGAACGGCAAAAGCTGATGGTCAAAAAGGCGGAATTCGCCCAGCAGCGCCTGCTTTTCGTCGCCGAGGCCATGCGTCAACTCATGGCGAATGAGAATTTCACGAACCTCTTGCGTGCCGAGGGCCTGGACAGCCTACCGAAGTACATCGCCGAGCGCGTCTGGCCGGCAGGAAGCGCCGTATGACCCAAAGCAAGCTGGGGTTCATCCCGGATCCGATCACGGTGGCCTTTGACAAGTTACTGCCCTCCCGCAAGGCGCCCGACGGGCTCATGAGCTCGCGCAAGTTCAAACAGATCATCTCGTCCATCGATGCCGTCGGCCTCATCGAGCCGCTCACGATCGCAAAGGCTGATAAGGCGACCGGTATGCACCTGCTGCTCGATGGGCACATCCGGATGTTCGCTTTGCAGGAACTCGGATTCACCGACGCGCCATGCCTGATCGCCAAGGACGACGAAAGCTACACCTACAACAACCGGATCAACCGGCTGTCGACCATCCAGGAGCACTTCATGATCCGGCGCGCCGTCGACCGGGGCGTGACGCCAGAACGTCTGGCGAAATCGCTGGAGCTGGACCTGGAGCACATCACGAAAAAGATCAACTTGCTGGACGGCATCTGCACCGAAGCCGTCCAACTGCTGCGGGACAAGCACTTCTCGGCCAACTTGAGCCCAGTGCTCCGAAAACTCAAGCCAACGCGCCAGGTCGAGTGCGTCGAACTGATGGTGGCCACCAACAACATCACTGTGTCCTACGCCCAAGCCCTGCTGGCGGCCACGCCCCCCAACATGCTGGCCAAAGAAGGCGGCGCGAAGAAGGTCAAGGGGGTGACCCCCGATCAAATGGCGAAGATGGAGCGTGAAATGGCCAACCTGGAAAGCCAGTTCAAGCTGGTCGAACAGTCCTATGGGCAGGACGTCCTCAACCTGGTGCTGGCCAGGGGTTACCTGACGAAACTCCTGGACAACGAAGCCGTGATCCGGTTCTTGTCGCAGAACAACCCGGACATCCTGCGGGAGTTTTCTGGGATCGTCCAAGCCACGTCCCTGGACAAGTAGTGGATGCCGGGGTCAGACATACACCCATGGGACCGGGCAGATCTCGCGCAGGGCCAGTCTGCTGACGAGCAAACACCCAGCGTGCCAGACGCTGGAGTGCATCGAAACGCCCCTCACCCCCACCGGTCTTGCCTTTACGGTCTGGTTGGCGAGGTTGCTTGTGCGGGCGGTGAAGGCACGGAAACCAATCCCTACGCCATTGCGGCTAATTTCATGGCCTACCTGTCCTGCGCGATAGGCCGAGGGGTCTACTTACCGATCGGCAACACATGGCATCACCCTCGGCTTTTTTGCCTGCACATTGGCCGGTCCGGCCGTGGCCGCAAGGGCGATGCGGTGCAGTTGGTCTTGCGGATCGACCAGGCCTTGCGTGACCTGGACGATGGGCTGGCGCCCCAGGTTCACAGAGGGGGCCTTTCCAGCCGCGAAGGTCTTGTGGCGTTGATGCACGATGGCTACCAACAAGGCAAACTGGATATCCCGGCCATTGATGACAAACGACTGTGGGTGATCGAGTCGGAGTTCGCAAATGTGCTGCACCAGGGGCGCCGTGAGGGCAACACACTGTCTGCTGCCCTGCGCGATTGCTGGGACGGGGTCAGCCTGAAGCCGGCCACCAAGACCAACCGCATGTACGCCAGCCATCCCCACGTGTGCCTTAGCGGCGCCATTTCGCCGTCTGAGCTGACGGGCATGCTGACTGCTCGCGAACTGACCAATGGGTTTGCCAATCGGTTCCTGATGGTCTGGGCTGAGCGATCACAAATACTGCCCTTCCCGAAGCCGACACCACAGACCGTCGTGGATACATTGACCCGCAGGCTACTGGAAATCCTCAGATTCGCAGAAGCCGACCAGCCAGATCGCCGTGACCACTTGCGAATGGAACTGTCCGCACAGGCGCAGTGGCGATACGCCCAGTTGTACCGGACTGCACTCAACGAGGACCAGGGAAGTGAGATCGTCAACTCGATGCTGGAGCGGCGCGCGCCCATGCTGCTGCGCTTGGCTATGCTGTTTGCGTTGACGGACTTGCAAACCCGCATCGACGTGCACCACATCGATGCGGCCATGGCGTGGATGCACTTCGCCACCGCGTCGGTCCGCTATGTGTTTGTCAGCGCAACGGATGAGGCAAGACTGGCACAGGCGCTGGAACTGTCGGCACGGGTTCTGACCTTCCTGCGCGAACGCGGTCAAGCCACGCGCAGTCAGATCAACTCCGAATGCTTTCGGGGAAAGGTGTCCAAGCAAATGATCGATGCGAGCCTTGAGACGCTGCTGGCCAGCACGCCACCCAAAATCGCCGTGCAGACTGTCGATCGGAAAGACGGATTACCTGGGGCGCCGCTTCGGATTTATGGCTTGGCAAAAGCTTAATGCGTCAGGGGATTTTTCCGCTGACCTTGCAGCCATCGGGTCATACGCAAGTGACTGTTAGGACTGCAAATTCGCTGACTTCGCTTATTTCGCCTGCAGACCCCAAAAGATCCGAGCGACGTCCACTCCTCGACGAGTGATTCGATATCGGCCGGATTCATAGCTCCATTGCGCAGCAGATGTTCATCGAACCAAACATGCCCCCCGATCGGGCGCTCGGATACTTCTGTCCGATGAGGTCGATCGGCACGACAAAGTCGATAAATTCGAGTGCAATGGCCGTGGTTCAGCCCTTCACGCAGACGACCTGCTTGAGGGTGTGAAGGATTTCGGTCAGGTCGCGCTGGTTTGCCATGACCTGATCAATGTCCTTGTAGGCCCCTGGAATCTCATCGAGTACGCCCTTGTCTTTGCGGCAGATCACGCCTGCGGTCTGCGCCTCAAGGTCAGCCTCGGTGAAGTGCTTTTCAGCCGCCGTCCGACTCATACGACGACCGGCACCGTGCGCGCTGGAGCAGAAACTCTCAGCGTTTCCCTTGCCACGAACGATGTAACTGCGTGCGCCCATGCTGCCCGGCACAATGCCCAGATCGCCCGCGCGGGCGCGGATGGCGCCCTTGCGCGTCACCCAGACATCAGCGCCGTAATGGTGCTCCTTAGCCACGTAGTTGTGATGGCAGTTCACCGCATCGGTGGTCACAGTGAATGGCGGTAGGTGCCGCGCCAGCGCATTAAGCACCAGATCCAACATGGCTTGGCGGTTGGCCATCGCGTACTCCTGGGCCCAGTGCACCGCCTCCACGTAGTCATTGAAGTGCCCGGTACCCTCCGGGAAATAGGCAAGGTCACGGTCAGGCAACTGGATCATCCAGCGCTCCATATCCTTGCGAGCCAACTGGATGAAGTAGTCGGCAATCGCATTGCCGATACCTCGGCTGCCCGAGTGCAACATCACCCACACCTGATCCGACTCATCGAGGCAAACCTCGATGAAGTGATTCCCCCCACCGAGGGTACCCATCTGGTTAGTCCACTTTGAGAACTTGCCGAAGGCCTTCAGGAGTTGGGGGTGACGGTCGGTGAGCGCTTTCAAGCCTGGCTCGAAAGGCCGCGCAGCATCCACCAGTACACGGTCATCGGCGTGTTGACCACGCCCCACCGGCACATCCCGGGTGATTTGGTCGAAAACCTTCTTCAGGGCTTTTTCGTCCAGATCGTTGCCTGTGATCGACAAGCGAGCGGCAACCATGCCGCAGCCGATGTCCACACCGACAGCCGCCGGAATAATGGCCTTGTGCGTGGCTATCACGGAGCCGATGGTGGCGCCGATTCCGAGGTGCACGTCAGGCATCGCCGCGACGTGGTGATGCACAAAGGGCAGCTCGGCTATGTTGGCCAGCTGCTCCTTCGATCGGTCGTCGACATCGTCGGTCCAAATCTTGACCGGCACGCGTTGGTCGGTAAGAACTTGTTGAACTGGCATGTCTAATCTTCTCCCCGGATTTCAGAAAACGGGTGGTTTGGATCAATATTCAAAACATATCGAATGGATGTGCCATGCACTGGCCACATAAACCTACTGGGGTCTGTGCCTACCAATACGCGAACCGTATCGAGATAGTCCTCGATGGCCTTCACCATCTGGGTCCGTTCAAAAACCAATACGACCGGGACGGCTGTCTTCTCCCAATCACTCAGCGCGGGGTCCAGAAGATTGCCTGCGCTTTGGGGCCGGCGGAAGGACCACTGAACAAGACCTGTGTGATGCGTGACCTGTATACCTTCAACGATGCCAGCACACCCTCCGACCCCACACCCGCAGGTGAAGATCTCGAACCAGCGCTGCTCATGCAGGCTCTGGACGAGCAGAGGCAGGTCAATAAAGTGCGGTTCATCGATGTGGCGCCCGTCGACCCAGATCTCCGAATACAGCGTGATCTTCCCACCGGTGAGATGCTTGCCTCGCGCAACACCATCCTCAAGACGCAGCTCGAAGTGATTGCAGGGCTTGTCCAGATCAAGCGAGAGTTGGGTTTTCTCTCGCATCACGTACCTCGTCAACCGTGACCTGCTCCCCACCATCCATAGAAAGTACTCGGTCAGGCCACGCACTGGCAGTCATTTCATCTAAAACGGCCACCATCGCTTCGACCAAGACCACATCGATGTTGGCTGCACTCGCAGCCGGGTCACGGACGAACATGCCGCGCAGACGCTGTACGGTGGACTTAAATGCACCAAGCACGCCTCCGGACTTTGCCAGTGATTCATAGGTGTCTCGCCTGGACATCAGGTACAAGAAAGCCGCGACCACTTTGGGCTCGGGATACAAAGTGCCTTGGTGACTAGCCATCACAAGCTCGAGCCAGTCAACCAACCATTCGCCCACGCCCAGCAGCCGCAACCCCATGTAGGTTGTTGGCCATTCCGACGCTGGTGTGCTGCGCAAACGCTCGCTGACCCCGATAGGGGTGAGACCTGTGTAGTACGCAGAGTTGCTCCAATAGGGTGGCTCATGAAAATCCACGCCCGTGTCTCGCCTTCGAAGGAAGGCGGGTATTTCAAAGTCGTCATCCACGTCTACTTTGGGTGAACTGTTTCGCGCTGATCTAAAGACCGCTGGCACAGCAGGCACACCAACATCTCCCCAGTCCAGTGTTGTTGGATCCGGATAGCTGATGACCCTTGTATTGAGGTATCCACCACTGCGGGAGAACATCACTGTGCCAGTACCACCCCAACCAGCCGGAACCATCTGGTCGACTTTTTGAAGCTCCGGCATATCGGTGGCTTTTTGGCCGGCCGGCCGCTCATGAACCAGTAGGAAGTTGGTCTTGTCGGTCACCAATTGGTAGTCAACGGCCAGCCGAACGGCATCAACCGGTTGACCGATCGAGAGCATGTTGCCGGCCGATTGGAAATTCACAGCCGCCGCCATTCGCGACAGTGTGTCTGCAACCTCCAACTGACTCGGGAGGGTTGCAGTGCCAATCTCCTGCGGCACTTCGTCGACGGAACGCCTGCCCAGCAGCCGCACGTCGCCTGTCGGCATCTGCCCAAAAAATGCAAAAACGTTCACCGTGTCGCCATCAAACACCGAGGGCAGAATCGGCGATACCCACTCGGGAACCACGCCCCCAGGCCATTCGAGGCTCAGGTCACTCAGTCGAGGCGACCTCAAGCGCGCAAACATCCTCAGGACGGCGGGTTCTACCGCCTCGCCAGGTGCCACAAAGTCACAGGCACCGCCGGAAGCCTCCGCCAAGCGACGCAGGTGAGTCTCGGCTGGGCTGCTGCCAATCCCTACGATGAACAAGCGATGTCCTGAACCTTTAGCTGAGTCGATGGTGCTGTCGATCGCGCTGATTTCCCCGTCGGTCACCAATAGAATGTCACTGCTGACCGTTTGGGCCAGGGCGAAAGTCGACGACAGAGCTGCTTCCATCTCGGTACCACCCAGATCGGCCTCCATTGCGCCGATCCATCGCTGGGCGGCGAGTTTTGTCGTCTCAGTCGCCTTCCACAGGCCGCGCGAGCGGTGCTCCACGGTGCTGCCGAACCGGGACAAAGAAAAACGGTCACCGGCACCCAATTGCCGGACGATGGCTTGCAAGGCCCGCTTTGCCGCATCGATGCTGTCACCCGCCATCGAACCGGAGCAGTCGACCAAGATTTTGACGGCCGTTGAGGGGATTCCTTGCGACCGAATGCGAGGGCAAAAGCTGGCCAGGATCGCCACGCGACTTGGCTTTACGCAATCTTGAGCTGCGACAGCCACCGAGTCGTGCGCTAGCTGATCGACCACCAGCACAAAGTCTCGGTCTAAAGTCTCCCGGCGTGCCAATGACACGGTCAGCACACTGCCATGATCGGATTTTCCGTGGGAAACACCAACGGGGTGGCTGGGTGAGGCGACACGTGCCTGCGCCAGCTCGCCGTGAAGCCGCAGCTCAAGTTCAAACGGATGATCTGCCGCCAGACTGTGGCTGGGTGCCTGGTGCGGCATCAGACCGCCATCTTGCTGAGCATCGCCGTAGCGGGGCGCAATCACCGTCGGGATCAGCAGCCGCAGGCCACGCTGTTCGAACTGCAGCGTCTGGGCATAGCGCAGCGTGATGGCGCAATGCTCACGGGCCGCGAGATTGCCTAGGTTCAGGCTGTAGCTGTGATCACGGTTCTTCTCAAGCATGATCGCGGCATCTCCCTCTGAGATGGCTTCCTCGTAGCGCGCTTCAGCCTTTTTCTTCTCAACGACCGCGCCCGTCAGGTGCTTGTCTCCCAATAAAACGTCAACGCCCAGCAAGACGGCACCCCAAGGCAAGGGGAAGCTGTAGACAACCTCCACGTTCTTGTCGCCCGGGTTGCAAAAGCGCTGTTCGATGCTCGCCTCAAACATCAGACCGCGCAGGTCTCCAGAAAGCCTGACCCCCATCAAGTTCACCGCTTGCCCGTCCCGCGTCTCCAAACGCGCACACTCACGCTGGTCCATGTTCTTGCCTTTCATTTCTTGCTATTTGCATCAGCCAATGGCATCGCATCTGCGCCACTGACCTGAGCGAATACCGCCATCACACCCTTGATGAACTGGCGCACCTGCTCCGGTGACAGGCCCGAACGCCCTGGTTCGATCACCACGTCCACACCGTCTGCCACCATCAGATGGCTTCGCACCTCGACCGAACCAATGGCTCGCGCCCTAGGTGGTACCGGGGCTTGCTCGCCACGCAGCAGCTCCCGAATCCGATCTAAAGACAGACCCGCCGCTGTCCACTTCTTGATCAGCAGCAATTGCTCAAGCTGCGTTGCGCCATAACGCGCGGCTCGGGTCTCCCCCTCGGGACGATCAACCAACCCAATCTGCACGTAATAGCGAACCGTCCGGGGCGGCAAGTCCGCGAGCACACACAGGTCGGCCAGTGGGTAGCTTGGTGTCGTCGACGCTGAATCAGTGTTCATGCGCCATTAGAACACCATTACTGCATTTATACAACTGTCTTAATTGTCGGCATCTGCAGCTGTATTACCCCTAAAGCAAGCGTCCAGCTGCGCAGCAACGCATGCATAGACGCCCGGACGCTTCTCTTCGCGCGGCCCGGCCACGTTGAGTACGCCAAATTGCCCCTCTGTCAGCCACACTCTGATCCGTCGCACAAAACCTTCCAGGGCAAGCTCATCGAGCTGGGCAACCAGATGAGGTCTTCCCAAGGTCTGAGCGAAACGGGCGGTCTGAAGCGTGCCGCCGTCCAGCACGCCAGTGTTGAAGATCAGGGTCGCATCGCTGTCGCGAACGTTCAACTTGGTTCGCTGGCGGTAACCAGTCGAATCCGTTTCGCGCAACAGGTAGTGTTCGGGCAAAGAACCATCAGCCGCCAAACGACCTTTGGGGCACCACCCTCCATGGGCGACCCCACGCTGGAGCGCCCAGTGAAGGGCCGCACGGTCGACACCGGTCTGGCCGCCAGACACGATTTTTTCGATGAGCCATAGGTCAGCGTCAGCCATCGCCGCCTCCAGTCGCAGGTGAGCACCATTCGTCGCCCAGGATCTTCGCAATCGACACCAGGCCATTGGCCGCGCCCATTGGCAACCCTACGTCCAGCCGTGTCGGTACTTCCCATTCACCCGGGTTGATCCGGATCAGTCGCCCGCCAAATTCATGAATCACTCGGTGACTGAAGTGCCTCACAGATGGGATCGCCGTACCGGCGCCCAACTCGATCACGACCGGGCGAGACACTTGGGACAGCCATTTCTCCTGGCGATCGGCCTGAGAAGCGCTGCGACGCTCAATCCATGCCCAGTCGCCGAACATCAACACGTTGGGACGCGCCAAAGCACCGCAGTGCGGGCACATCGGTGGCGCGTTGCGCAGCCGACAACTGTCTTGGTCCACGTCGGGCAGAAAGTCTTCCGCCGACCACACGTCTTCTCTACAAGGAGCCAGGCATTGCAGGTGGTGAATCGATCCGTGGCAGTCGTAGACAAGTGCTGGATCAAATCCAGCCTTCTGAAACTGACCGTCCACGTTGCTCGTGAACACGCTGAGTCCGTTGATCGTTTTTTTGCCCCAACGTTTCAATAACTCGAACCCTGCGTGCGGGACGGTTTCGCGGTAGAGAGACAGACGATGACCGTAGAAGCCCCACGCCAATTCCGGCGAATCCTGAAAGGCACGTGGCGAGGCGATCTGGAGCCAGATGGCAGCGCCTCAGCCTTGAGGGAGTAGATTTGATTATTTGGCCGAATCGCACATCCGGCACTTGGCTTCTTGGTTAAACAGCGCGTTCATGGAGCCCCTGCACCCTTACGGTTCACGACTCCCGCATGGCATTCCTAATGGTCCCACTGTCCTCAAGCCCCCCCTCCAAAAGGGTTGGCGTTGGCGCGCAGATTTTTCGCCAAGCCATGGGTGCCACGTCGCAGTTCTTCGCTCCTGCCCAAGCAACCCCCGCACGATTGACGGCAGACACCGACTTGTTGTCGGAGGATGAGCAATACTGTAGACTGCAGTACATTTGCAGTGGAGTCAGGAGAGGCTATGGCCAACAGCAAAACCGCCACGCTTACCTTTCGGATCAATCCAAGCTTGAAGGAAGCATTGCGCGTCGCAGCTCATGCGGAGCATCGCTCCATCGCGAACATGATCGAGGTCTTGATTCGTGGCTACTGCGAGCAGCGAGGCATTGCCATCCCCGACTCCGAAACCGAGAACAAGAGTGGAGAGCGTTCATGATCAAGACGGTTAAGCAGGCCTGCCGGTTCAATCCGGTCATTCAAGACTACCGGATGAGTCAGGGCATCGAGAACCTGGCCGATCTGATTCATGACGCGGGTGACGGTCGAGAGTTCTTCTCGCGTAACTTCGTCACGCACGGCATGGAGCAACTCTTCCGCGAAGGCCTACTGCGCCTGTCGGGTAAGTCTGATCAGGCCGTCTTCGAACTGACCCAGGCGATGGGTGGCGGTAAGACGCACATGATGATCGCACTTGGTCTGCTGGCGCGTCACCCTCATCTGCGCCCGGAAGTCCTTGCGACTGACTTGAGTGATCGCGTGGATTTCGATCAGGCTCGCATCGCCGCTTTCAACGGTCGCAACAACCCCGACAACTACATCTGGGGCGAAATCGCGACGCAGCTAGGCGAAGCCGAGGCAATCAAGCCCTACTGGGTTAATGGCCCCAAGGCGGTCGACCAACGTCAATGGAAAGAAATCATTGGGGACAAGCCCACACTGATCTTGCTCGACGAGTTGCCCCCCTACCTCGACAACGCCAGCACCCAGGTGTTTGGTCAGGGCACGCTCGCCAACATGGTGGTTTACAGCCTCAGCAGCTTGATGAGTGCAGCGCTTGAGTTGCCCAACTGCGCCATCGTCGTCGCCAACCTGTCCGGCAGCTACAAAGCGCAGACCAAGGCCCTCGGGGATGCCATTTCCAATCTGCAGCAGGAAACCCGCCGTCAGGCAATGACGATCACGCCGGTGCAATTAGCCGGCAACGAGATCTACGAGATCCTCAAGAAGCGATTAATTGACGAACTTCCCGATGGGCGCGTCATCGCCGACATCGCCGACGAATACGCCCAGCAGATCAAGAAGGCCGAGGACGGCGGCTACATTGTCGCCGCAAGCCTGGAACAGATTGCCGAGCAAGTTCGCGAGACCTATCCGTTTCATCCCTCATTCAAGCATCTGGTCGCCCTGTTCAAAGAGAACGAAGGCTTCCGCCAGACTCGTGGCTTGATGCAGTTCACCGCCCGGTTATTGAAGAGTGTTGCAGAACGGGAGACAGACGACGTTTTCCTCATCGGCACCCAGCATTTGGCTCTCAATGACGATCAAGTCAAAGACGAGATCGAACGCATCGCGCCAAAGTTGATGCCAGCTCTAACCCGCGACATCGCCGACAACGGTAATGCCATAGCGGAAACCATCGATGACGAACTGGACGGCGATGCCGCCCAACAAGTGATGACACTGCTGTTGGCATCGTCCTTGTCTCGCGCAGTCGGTGGGCGCATTGGCTTGTCCGATAGCGAGATCATCGAGTTCCTGGCCGCGCCCAACCGCAAGGCGGATGAATTTCTCCAGGCGCTGCAACGACTCCGTGAGCTCGCGTGGTATCTCCACCGCGAGGATCAGCGTTTCTTCATCAAGGAAACGGAAAATCTCTCGCGCCAAATCGAACGCAACGCCAAGGAAGTACCGCAGCCCAAGGTTGACCAGGCGCTAATTAACCGACTGACTGGCATCCTGCAGCCCGAGCGGCGCAACGCCTATCAGGATGTGCAGGTACTGCCGAAGCTAGACGAGCTGAAGCTCACCGGGCCGCGAACGCTAATTGTCATCAAGCCAGACGGCAAGGTGCCCCCGAGCGAACTGCAGAACTTCTTCGACTACCAGCAGGAGAAGAACAACCTGCTTGTGCTCACAGGCCAGGACAGTCATATGGCTGATGCGGTCGAGGATCGCCTGCGGGAGCTCTACGCCATTGAGCAGATTCACAAACGCCTGAAGGCTGGCGACACGCTTTTTGAGGAAGCGCGCGACCGAATGGAAGAAGCCGAAGATCGCTTCGAGAAAGCCCTGTCGGCAGCATACAACCGCGTCTACTTCCCCAGTGTTGATGATCTGGATGGACGCGAGTTTCTCGCGCCAGTCACCATCGACAACGGGTTGAAGCTGGGTAAAGGAGATCAATCCGCTGAGGCTCAGATCGAATCCCTGCTCGCCAGCCCTCGCGCCAACTACAAACTCGCAGCCGATCTTGCCGCGAACTTCAATGAATACTTTGCGATGGCCGAGGAATACCTCTGGCCATTTGGCAAGGACAACCGGCGTACCCCTTGGAAGGACGTCGTCAGCCGTGCCAAGAGCAATCCCGTTTGGCCCTGGATGCCTGGCAGCGGCGGCATGGACACACTCAAAACCGAAGCGCTGAAGCAGGGCCGCTGGCGATTGGGTGAGGATGGATATGTCGAAAAGGGTCCGTTCCCCAAAGACAAGACCACTGTCAACGTCTCCGTGGTCGGCAACCATCCCGAGACCGGCGAGACCATTTTGAGCCTCACTCCCCGGCACGCAGGCGAAAGCCCGTTGGTCGTTTATGCAGCCCGGCCAGAGGAACTGGTTAACGGGAAAGCGGTGGACGATCTCGATAGCTTCACGACCGGAGAGGGCACGCTCTACTTCCAGGCCAAAGATCAGACCGGCCAGTACGAAACCGGTGCGCCTGTTCGCTGGACTGCCGACCTCAAGATTCGCCACCAGGTTGATCCAGCCGCTGACAAGCGTCGCATCACCTTGGCAAGCACGCCCAAGGCAGATCTGTTCTACACCCTGGATGGTTCCAATCCCAAGGATGGCACGCCATACGAGGGGCCGTTCGAGATCGGGCCTCAAGCGGCACGCCTCTTGGTTTATGCGCGTGCCGGTGAAGCCAACAAGACAGCGGACTTTCAGGTTCCTGCGAGTGGCGACAAGACGGTTCAGATCGTTGATACCAAGCCAGCCAAGCTGCAATCCAAGCGAGTCGCGCTGGACACCACTGATCGCGTCTATGGCGTCATCAACCGCTTCCGCGATCAGCCGGGCACTCGGTTCAAGGGTGTCCGCATTGAGATTGGTGAGGGCGAAAACACTGTGACCATTCGCTTTCAAGAGCGAGAAGTAACCGCCGCAATGATTGAGGGTGTGGTGAACAGCCTTCGTCAGGTGTTGAACGAAGACCAAGCCCCGGTCGCCATCACCATTGCGGATGGTATCCAGTTCGACACTGGATTTGCTGCCAAAGAGTTCGCCAAGCTGGTGGGTATTGAGCTCAAGCCCGGCGACGTTATTCAGGAGAACTAAAGAGATGGCCCAATCCAAGGCGGCAAGCAGCGCGGCAAAAAGCAAAGCGGTCGGACAGAAAAGTCTGCACCCGACGCTGGGCTTTGGCGTGCCTGCCACCTCGGACCCGCATCACTTCAAGGTCATCATTCCCCGCAGCAATACTGGGCGCGTGCAGATTAGTGAGTACCTCGGTATGCAAGCCACCGCCGATGAGCACGCGGTTATCGACCGTGTATTGCTGGATCGGCCACGCTGGACGGCCATCCGCTCAGAAGTCCAGCGCGCATTCAATGCCCGGCTCAACGGCCACGGGCTCAAGCCTAGCGCCTGGAAAGTCGGCGACAACCCTGTGGACAGACTGTTGGGCAAGGAGCTCTGTGTCCTCGCGTGGGCCGTGGAGCACATGGAGATTGAGAAAGTGCCGGTCGCTGTGAGGAATTGGCTGGCGCTGCGCCCTGAAGAGCGCTGGTGGCTCTTTGGTATGACGGCTATGAGCACAGGCGGCATCAACGACAGTGACAAAGGTTGGCGGTTGGCGTTGCGCCACGCGCTAGGCGACATCGCACAAAGCGAACTGTTGCAACCCAAGGCGCGGCGTCAACGCACGGGCGACGACAGCGACCGCCCGACCTTGGACCTATTTGGGAACGAATGAAAAATGAATGAAGCGGTAAGAACAACTACTCCCCTAGTTCCGCTGGCGCTCAAGGACGCACCGGCCCTGATTGAATCGGTGTTCCCGGCGCAAAAAGTATCGTTCGAGGCGCAAGCCGAACGTAAAGCGGTTGCTGCCCAGACGCTGACTGGGTTGGGTTCCTATTGGAAAGGGCGTAAGCCTCTGATCCTGGTGCGCGCCATCGTGCTTGGCAGCTTGCTGCCCGCGACTGACGACCCTGAACAAGACCTCGCGGTGTTCGAGAAGTTGATGGCCTTCGATGAGGAAAGCCTCGCAAGGCGTGCGCTAGCTGAGAACGCGCTGTCCGCGACGCGCTTGCAGGAACTGATCCCCGTCAGCGACCCCGAGCGCTATTTTTCCGGGCGGGGCTGGCGACGCGACATCACTGACGATGACAAGCTGGTGCTCTATCGCAGAGCATTGGCGACCTTTGGTAGCTACGAGGAAAAGGCCGGTCTGGGCAAACGCCCCGAAGAAGTGGATCAGGAATGGCTTTACGCTCCGGCGTGGGAGGCCGCTAACCAACATTACGCGCATTTAGGCATCAACGCCAACAACATTGCCGAACTGGTTGAACAACTGGGCATGCTGCGCTACGGCCATCGGCCGAGGGCCGGTGATACCTTCAGTGGCGGTGGTTCGATTCCCTTTGAAGCAGCACGCATTGGCTGCGACGCCTATGCCTCCGATTTGAACCCTATTGCGTGCATGCTGACCTGGGGCGCACTCAATGTCATCGGAGCTCCCCCCGAGCGCCGGGCAGAGATTGATCGGGATCAACAGGCTGTGTTTGATGTGATCGACAAGGAGATCACCAAACTAGGCGTCGAACATGACGAGAAAGGCAACCGTGCTAAGGCGTACCTTTACTGTCTGGAGACGCGTTGCCCTGAAACCGGGTGGATGATTCCGCTCTCACCGAGTTGGGTGATCTCGCCGAAACAAGGCGCGGTTGCCAAGCTCATCCCTGACGAAAAGAACAAGCGTTTCGACATTGAAGTCGTCACGGGAGCATCTGCAGCACAGATCGCGGCTGCCGATAAGGGTACCGTACAAGACGGGGACATGGTCTACACCCTAAACGGTCGCACCTATCGCTCACCGATCAAGACGCTGCGCGGTGATTTCCGTGATTCGGATGGCAATACCGGCAATCGCCTGCGTCGTTGGGAGAAAGATGAGTTTCATCCACGGCCCGATGACATCTTTCAAGAGCGCCTCTACGCTATCCAGTGGATTACCAAGAAGTCCATCAACGCTTCGCGGCAGATCACCTATTTCTCCACGGTGACCGAGGCCGATCTCGCTCGTGAGCGCCAGGTGGAAAAACTTGTCTCTGAGAATCTTACTCAATGGCAGGCACAGGGGCTTGCGCCAGACATGGCTGTAGAGCCTGGCGCTGAAACAACTCGTCTTGGTCGTGAACGTGGGTGGACGCATTGGCACCATCTATTTAATGCGCGACAACTCCTGCTTCAAGCGATCTCCATCAAAGCATGGAGAAGTTCAGGCTCCGCCCCCTTGGGTTGGATTAACCTGGCCAAGGCGGCCGATTTCAACTCAAGGCTTTGCCGCTGGGCCACGTCGCAAGGCGGCGGATTGGGTGGACCGAAGGGCGTATTCTCGAATCAGGCCCTCAACACCTTCTTCAATTACGCAACGCGCTCGTGGGCGGGCTTTGGGGCGTCGTCGTTCAAGATGGCCGAGGCGTCATTGCCTGCTGTGGAGCGCTCCATCGTGTCTGCGCCTGCGGAGCAACCTACGCAGCGTTGTGAACTCTGGATCACTGATCCGCCCTATGCCGATGCGGTGAACTACCACGAGATCACCGAGTTTTTCATAGCCTGGCTGCGCAAGAACCCACCCAAGCCTTTTGATGAGTGGGTGTGGGATTCCCGCCGTGCACTCGCCATCAAGGGATCGGGTGAGGATTTTCGGCGCGGGATGGTCGCCGCCTACAAGGCGATGGCGGATCACATGCCAGACAACGGCATGCAGTGCGTGATGTTCACCCATCAGGACACGGGTGTTTGGTCAGACATGGTCGGCATCTTCTGGGCTGCTGGCTTGCAGGTCGTTGCAGCCTGGTACATCGCCACCGAAACGACGTCCGAGTTGAAGAAAGGCGGCTACGTACAGGGCACTGTGATTCTGATGCTGAAGAAGCGTGCTGAAGGTGATCGTGCAGGCTTCAAGCAACGCATCCTGCCAGCCGTGCGCAGCGAAGTGCAGCGCCAGATTGAAACGATGATGCACCTTAATGATGAGGTGAAGAACAAACACGGCGAGCCCGTTTTCAACGACTCCGATCTGCAGATGGCGGGTTACGCCGCCGCGCTGAAGGTGCTGACGGCCTATACGCAAATTGGTGGTGAGGACGTGACGGCTTTCGCACTGCGTCCACGCGTGCGCGGCGAGGTCACGGTGGTCGATGAAATCGTGCAGCAGGCGGCAGAAGCGGCCAACAGTCTGCTGGTGCCCGAGGGTCTGGCAGCCGACACCTGGGCCAAGCTGACGGGCATCGAGCGCTTCATGCTGCGGATGATGGACATGGAAACCACCGGTGCAGCCAAGCTCGACAACTATCAGAACTTTGCCAAGGCCTTCCGGGTCGAGGACTACAGCCGGGTAATGGGCAGCATGGCGGCCAACCAGGCCCGATTAAAGCGCGTTCCCGAGTTTGCCTCCCGCGACTTGACGGACAGCACCGAGCTCGGTGCCACTCGACTCGGGCGCTTGATCATTGGCGTGCAACAGGTGTTGGCGGAAACCGAACCGCAGGCAATCGTCAGCCAATTGCAGGTCGAAATGGCCGACTTCCTTGAGGTGCGCTCACTACTGGTGGACTTGTTGGCCTTTATTGAACGCAAAGCCTCGGAAGAGCAAGTCCGCGCCGGTGCTGAAGTGCTGGGGGCACGCCTCAAGAACCTGCGGTTTGGGGCCTAGGTGAATGTCGATCCGGCGCTTCTCCTCCCGGACCCATCGGCTCGACGCGAGCTTCCTGTTGCAGCATCTGCAGGGGGCTCGCAGCTATAAGCGCATCGCTGGCTACTTCACAAGCTCACTGTTTGAGGTCGCCAACGAACTGCTGGAGACGATTCCCGAGGTCAAGATTGTCTGCAACGTTGACATCCACCCCGATGATCTGAAAGTGGCGCAGCTACGAGAAGCCAAAATGATGGGGCGTTGGAACGAGAAGGCCATCGAAGCGGAAGCCTTGCTCAATCGAGATCGTTACCGTCGTCTCGACGCTTTCCTCCAAAAGCACGGTCAGGCGGTTCGCGTTGCGCCCGACAGCATCTGTGGCTTCGTGCATGGCAAGGCAGGTGTCATTGAGTTGGTCGATGGCCGGAAGTTGGGTTTCATCGGCTCGATGAATGAGACCCGCAGCGGCTGGCAACGCCACTACGAGATTCTGTGGGAAGACGAATCCCCCGAAGGGGTCGCCTGGATTGAGGAAGAGTTCGAGTTTTTGTGGAATGCGGCTCGACCGCTCCCGCAGGTTGTCATCCGGGAGGTCCATCGGCGTGGCTACCGTCGCGAGGTGCTCTTCGACGAAATCGACGAAGAAGAAAATATCGCACCAGCGGCCTTGATCGAATCGCCTCTTTACCGCGAGGGATTGTCGCTACAGCCTTGGCAGCAGGGATTTATCACCGAGTGCCTGCGCCACCACCAACAGCACAAAGTAGTGAGGCTGCTGCTGGCCGATGAGGTGGGGCTCGGAAAGACGCTTTCCCTCGGTACCGCAGCGCTGACACTTTGTTTGCTGGCGGATCGAGAAAACCAGGCACGCAAGCCAGTGGTGATCTTTGCTCCGGCCACCCTGTGTGAACAATGGCAGACGGAGATGATCGATAAGCTGGCGATCCCCTGTGCGCGCTGGGACACCTTGCGCAAGGTTTGGCTGGACACTGATGAACGCGTAATCTCACCTGCAGGCCGCGAGCAGATAGCCAAGTGCCCCTTGCGGATTGGGATTGTCTCCACTGGCCTGATGATGCGGGACTCCCTGGAGAAACAGCACCTCCTGGGCCTGCGATTCGGTTTGGTCATCCTTGATGAAGCCCACAAGGCGCGCAGTCGCCAAGGCTTCAGCAAGGATGCAGGCTCCCCAAATGAGCTGCTAGCGTTCATGCGTGAGATTGCGGCGCGCTCTGATCACGTTCTTCTGGGCACTGCAACGCCGGTTCAGACCCAGCCCGAGGACTTATGGGACCTGATCGGCATTCTCCACCAAGGCAAAGGCAATTTTGTCCTCGGCAATGACTTTGCGCCGTGGCACCGGCCTCGTGAGGTGCTGCCTATCCTTTCCGGGGAGCAAGAGGTCACTGATGTTGGATTTGCTTGGCAACTGCTGAGATCGCCTTTACCACTGGTTGACTCCACCCAAGAACCGCGAGCGAGAAAGCTGTTCAGCGCTATTCGTCAGGACTTGGGGCTCGTCAACGGGGAATGGCAAACCACCAAGACAGCTACAGATCTGACGGAGGATACCCGGGAGATCCTGGAGGATGAGTTGGAGCGCCGAATTTCGGGTGCCACCCTATTCCAGCGAGAGAATCCGGTGGTGCGTCACGTCGTATTGCGCAAACGCGTCAGCCTCGAAGAGGCTGGACTGTTGACTAAAGTCGGTGTCGACGTTCATCCAGATCGCCAGCTTGTAGGCGACCCACGTTGGTTCGATGCGCTATTTGAGGCCAAGGCGCTGCGAACCAATGAGAACTTCCGTGAAGCCTATCGAGAGGCGCGCTTGTTTGGTAAGGCACTCGGTAAGCGCGGCAAGGGCGGCGGGTTCATGAAAAACCTCATGGAGCAACGCATTTGCTCCAGCATTCAGGCAGGACTCAGTACCGCCAAGATGCTTTTGGAGGGCCGGACTATCCACCAAGAGGAAGATGAGCAAGAAGCTGATCTGAAGGTTGAAAGCGGCGAAGAACGCGAGGTTTTGCTCCGTCTGATCAACCGCCTAGAGCACATTGAGGAAGACCAAAAACTCAACGCCGTTATCCATTACCTGGAAAGAGAAAAGTGGCGCGAGCTCGGAGTCATTATCTTTAGCCAGTACTACGACACGGCAAAGTGGGTCGCCGACGAGTTAGCCGCGCGGTACCCGGATGAAGCAATTGGCCTGTACGCTGGCGCAGGCCGCAGTCGTTTGTATCAACGTGGCGACAGCGTGACGTGCGAGCGGGAAACGCTCAAAAAAATGGTGGCTGAACACAAGATCCGCATCATGGTTGCTACAGATGCGGCCTGCGAAGGTCTGAACCTTCAAACGCTCGGCACGTTGATCAATATTGATTTGCCGTGGAATCCGACTCGCCTCGAACAGAGGATCGGACGCATCAAGCGCTTCGGCCAGAAGCGCGAAACCGTGGATATGCTCAACCTAGTGAATGAGCAAACCGTAGACGAGAAGATCTACGAACGTCTGTCGGAGCGGATGCGCAATCGCTACGACTTGTTTGGATCAGTTCCAGACACCATCAAGGACGAATGGATCGAGGACATCGAGACCCTCGGGGAAAAGATGGACGAGTTTATCAATGCTCAGAAAGAGGCGACGGGATTTGACCTGCGCTATACGGGCACGATGGAGCCGCCGGAGAAAGACTGGCGGGATTGTTCGGAGGTTCTGTCACGGCGAGACTTCGCAGTACTGATGACCAGCGCCTGGACTGGATAATCCTGCCAAAGTAGTCGCATTGGAAGAGTAAATCTAGAAAAATCATGGTTCCAGACTCAATCACGTTGTCCGCCACGCCTGGTGACCCCGAGGAGAACTACAAGTTCGACACGATCATCGTTCCCGCACGCGAGGAGGGATTCAGGCAGCGCTTCCTGAACGAGAACTGCTGGTTTGCCGTTCGTATCAATGCGAAACACATCTCGAAGCTGAAATTCATCGCTGCCTATCAGGTCGCGCCCGTCACAACGATCACCCACATTGCCGAGATCGAAGCCATCCTGCCTTACAACGACACCAGGAAGTACATGATCAAGTTCAAAGGACCGGCAACTGCGATTGCCCCGATTTCGCGCCCGGAGAATAGCCATGTCAGTATGCAGTCACCCCGCTATGCGCTGCGGGAGAAACTGTTGGCTGCAAAGAATCTAGACGAGATTTGGTCGTAGTCCGCTCGAATCATCCGAGCAAAAATGGAGGTGCGAAGTGGGAATCATCGACAAAACCACTCATCGTCTGGTGTGCCCGCAGTGTGGAGTGTCCGAGACCGTCAACGTGCTGGACAAGGGGTCGAGCTGGAGCGGTTCGCACTGGCAGAGTGGCGCGAAGTTCGAGCGCTTCGAAACGACGTGGGCAGGTGGTGGCAGCGTAGAGCCCGATCTTGTCTCGGCGACCTGCAAGCTGTGCTCCGTTCCCGCTCAGCGGGAAGTCCGGTAGGGCCAACCACTTCGACCGGGTCACAGCAACCGAGGACGCCGCCACAATGGGACGACTGATTGATGGGGATGACGGCTTGCCCGCTGAGGACGTTGGTGTCTGGGCGAAAGAGAAGCACCAGTACCTCTGTCGCTACATCGATATTTCGCGGGCGGTCCGTTCTGGATGGACGGCGCCTGGCAAAGCTGGTGCCACATTCATCGATCCGTTTTGTGGCCCTGGGCGCTCGAAAGTTCGTGAGACAGGCGAATGGATTGACGGGGGCGCGGTAGCTGCCTGGAAGAAGAGCTGCGAGGGTGGCGCCCCGTTCACGCACGTCTACATAGGCGATCTCGACGCGCAAAGGCGTGAGACCAGCGCGACACGATTGCGCCAGCTAGGCGCACCTGTCGTCGAGATGGACGGCTCGGCTGTTGATGCTATTCAGCAGATCGTTCCAACCCTGAATCCCTACGGATTGCACTTCGCATTTCTCGATCCGTTCGATCTGGCAGCGCTCCACTTCGGCATCATCGAGGCCCTCTCGACACTGAAGCGAATCGACATGCTGGTACACGTGAGTCAGATGGACCTACAGAGAAACCTGATCAGTAACGCGACCTCGGACGATTCGGCGTTCGACGTCTTCGCTCCGGGCTGGCGCCAAAGCGTTTCCATCGCTCAAGGCCAGCAAGGCCTACGGCAGGAAGTTTTTCAGTACTGGCGTGACAAGGTAGCGAGCCGACAGGTCTGGCCGTCAACCGAGATGCGCCTGATCACCGGCAGCAAGAATCAACCGCTCTACTGGTTGCTTCTGGCGGCGAAACATGAACTCGCCCACAGGTTCTGGGCCACGGCATCGAATATCGAGGGGCAAGGCAAGTTGTTCTAGGCCTGCGTGGTGGCCAAGGTGCTCGGGTAGTCATCCCACGTGCGGCCCCGGAAGACACGGCCGTTCGCCTTCTTGTGGCGCTTGATACCGTCGGCGCCCCAGCCTCCCCACTGCTTGAAGAAGAAGGCTGCCCCTGCCGCTTCAGCTTGCGCCTGAACGTTCGCAACCCATTCCTCGCGCATGGGGCGCGCCTTGTGGCCCGACTCGCCGCCGACAATCACCCAGTGAATGTCATGCAAGTTGATCGTGCCCAGATCTTCTAGCAGCGGTTCAACGGAGAGGAATCGAATGTGCGCATCCACTTTGCGTAGGTGATCGATACGGGGTACGCCGTACTTCCTGTCCTCCACCGACACACCGAGCCAAACGTTCTGCGGACAGGGGCGCCGCGCGAAGTACTCCGGTAGTCGCTCTGCTCGCTTGGTCAGGATCTGATACGTGTGGTGCGGCGTCTCTTCGATGATCGAGAACACGCGGTCAAGGAAGTCATCCGGCACGTCCTCGTGAAAGAGGTCGCTCATGCTATTGACGAAGTAAGTGGTCGCCTTCTTGCGGATCAGCGGCTGATCAAGCCGGTTCTCGTGCACGGTGAGCTTGAACTCGTTCTCGTAGCCTGGCGCGCCCATAGCGTGCAAGCGCCGCGCCATGACTTCAGCGTAGCAATGCTTGCAGCCCGGCGAGACCTTAGTACATCCCGTAGTTGGGTTCCATGTCTGTTCCGTCCATTCGATAGTCGATTGGGTTGCCATGTCGGCTTCCTTTTCTCATTGATGCGCAGGACTCGTTGTACGAGTCTGAGCGTGTTCGGACACGAAGGCATCCACCAGGCGAGAAAGCGCCAAGCGCACTTGCCGCATGTCTGGGTCGGCTAGCGCAACGCGAACACGGTCTGCAAGCTGCTCCGCTGTCGGGGCATCGTTGGGGCCGACCGAATGCACCAGACGCATGCACTGCTCGATGACGTTGATCGGCGGGCTCGCCTTGCCACTCTCGTATCGACTCACAGAAGACTGCTTCACACCAAGGAGTGATGCGAACTCCTTCTGGCTGCGCCCGTTACGCGCCGCCCGAACCAATTCGCTAACGCTACTGATGATCATCACCTACGCCCGAAATGCACCAAAAGCATATTCTAACTGATAGATGCACCAAACGCATATCGACGCAGGCGCGGTGCATGCTGTCGTATCACGCTGAGTCGATCAGATGCACCTCCGCGTTTCGTCGTGCCAGCAGCCCTGGCAGCACCTTCCCGCCGCCGTGGATCCATCGGCGCAGTTCCGTGGTGGTTCCGCTCCAGTCCCGCTGATTGACCCTCCGCCGCAATGTCGATGTCTGCAGCCGCCCAGCCCCGAGGTTGAACGTGAAGTCAACAATGGCAGCAAGCCGCCCATCTGGCTCGGTGACCAAAACCGGACAGTAGCGTAGCGTAGCGGCGAGCGCCGTTTGAAGGTCGCGTGCCAGATAGACCTCGGCCTCGGTCTCGGTAATGGGCGGATGCTTCGGATCGCAGAGGTGGCCGTAACCGATGGTCCAGTAGCCTGCCGGACATACGTACGGATAAGCACGGCCAGGATCGGCCCTCGGCACCCGATGAAAGCCCTCGAAGCGCTTGGCCAGATCAATGGCCGCTTGTGGAACCGCGATCAAGGCCGCACCCGGTCGAACACACGTCCGAGGAACCAGAAGTTCAGCACCCCGGCCCACAGCGCCTGATCGGCCTCGGTCCAAGCGTGCAGAATCGCCGCGCCCCAATCGGCCCCGCCCGACATCGCCCCGACGAACGCCGCCGTCTTCGCCGCGCAGTACAGCGCCATGAACCAGTAGGTGATCACCGGGCGGACGCTGACCGAGAGCGCGTCAGCCCAGCGCACGCGGGACCGTTGGCCCTGTGCGGCGACCGACTCCCGCAGGGCCTCGATGGCGCCGATGTTCCAGGCGGAATCTGCGCCAGCGCCAATCTCCGACATGCGCTGGGCGCCACGCAGCTTCTCGAACTCCAGCGCCTTGTCCTGCATGGCGAGCTCGTGACCGCGCTCGCCTTTGCGGTCCAGCCACTTCAGAACTTCAGGCGCCAGACGGAAGGCCCCGCCCAGTAGACCGCCAAGCAAAGTCTCAATCATTGGGGGCCTCCCATCAGCTTGAGCTTGATGGCTGCGCCGACCAGCAAAGCGGCCAGGATACCTGTAGTGGCCACCTTGATTACCGTCTGCCACGCAGTGCGGCGGGCATCGCGCCAAGCCTCCAGCAGATCGCGCAGCTCCCGGATGTCGCGGGCAGCGTGGCCGTTTTCCAATCCAAGATGGGCGAGGCAGCGCTCGGCACCACGTTCGGCAGCGCGGTCGAGCAGATCGTCGAAGTCCTCCTTGCGCAGCAGGAGCATGTTTTCGACAAGCGCGGGCGGTTGTTGTTCGGGTTCGTTCATGGGCTTTCTCCAGAAATACGAAACCCGCCTGATGCTTGGGCATCGAGGCGGGTAAGGATGGGAAGGTTGAGGGTTGAATCGTTGAATCCGCGAGCTTCAGATTTCGATGATCTCCAGCGTCAGGCTGGGCGCAACGCCCTCGATGGCGTCGTCGCGAACGAACACCTTCTGGCCGACGGCCGCGTCACCACGCGCCCGGATCAGGCCGCCACCTGGCAATGCGACGGTGACTACTCCGGATCCGACATCGACAACGGTGCCAGCCTGCAGCGGCGGATCGGAAACGAGCCGGCGAAACTGTTCGTACAGGTTATGCATGGCTCTGCACCCCCAAGGTCTGCCAGACCTCCGGCATGCCGGCCTCGACTTGCGTCGAGCGCACGATGCCCAGCCGCCGAATCGTCGAACCTTGGCTGCCATCCTGGTACTCGACGAACGCCCCCGGCTCGATGATTCCCGTCTCGGCCAGCACCGGCAGGCGCAGGCTCACCTCGATCTGTTTCCCGATATCAGCCAGTACCGAGATGCCTCGCTGGCGCGCCGCAGCGGCTTCGGTGATCAGCGCATCGACCACCATCGGGGCCAGCACATCCCCAGCAGTCCCTGCCCTGGTGACCTGACCCAGCACGCCTGCATCCTGCCCGGACACGAACACGCGGTTGTATCCAGGCTTCTCTACCCAGCGCAGCGACTCGCGGGCCACCGCATCGACGGGCAGCACGAAGTCGGGCGTCACGGTATTCCACCCCCAGGGCGCAGTCGGATACCGGTGGCGCACGCGGATGCTCTTGTCGGACGCGTGCGGGATCAGGTAACCCCCGGCCGCGCTGGCAATGGCAACCAAGGCTTCCATCCACGTACCCTGCTGGGTGAACACCCCGGCAGGGACGTTCCAGTCGGTCAGATCCCAATCGATGTTCCAACCCAGTGGGATGCCGTCGAGCGTGAGGACATCGTCCATCAACTGCCGCGCCGTGCGCGCCTGCGATTGCTGGAAGTTCATCACCGGGGCATAGGGAGCGGCCAGCACGGCGTTGCGCCCTCTTCCCGAGATGCGGATGCTCGCATCAGCGAACACGCGCTCGCGGCTGATGCTCTCAGCCAGCACTCGAAACGGCGTCCCGTTGACGCTGGCCACCAGGTCGACCGGGCCGCCGTTGCCGCCGGGAGCGACGAGAGCTTCTGCGGCGGCAGGGAGCAGCGCATCGAACCCCCACGTCCAGGAGGCAGCATCGAGCGACAGCGAAAGACTGAACACCGGCACCGGCAAGCCATCGGGCAGCCGGTGCAGGGTGACGTTGTTGATCACGAAATACACCCTCCGAACAGGAACGACCACCGGATCCCCATCGGGGGGCGGCGGATTGTTGGGGTTGTCACAGGCGAACAGCAGATAACCGTCGGCCGGCGACAACCCAGCAAACAGCAGGTGCGCACTGGGCACATAGCAAGGTTGCAGACCCGGCGGAGGCACCACCCAATCCGGCAAGGAGACACCAGGCGCAGGTCGAACCGCCGCTGCAAAACGCCCCCTGAAGACACCGAAGAAGGCTGCAGCCTTGTCGAAGTCCCCAAGCAGTCCTCGCACCACGGGTCCCGCCTCCTGCCACTTGAGGTGAAGGAGGCACCTGCGGCCTCGCTGCCCATCATGGTGAGCAAAACGCGTGCTGTGCCGATCCAGTGATGCCCTGGCAAACGCTGGCCTGATTTCCCGCCGTATCACCCGGCTGGCTTCTTGCTGACCCAGGCCCACACTCCACTGACGTGCAAAGCCCTGTTGGAAACCACTGATCCACCCTTGGTATCCGCTGCGAAACACCTCAGGCAGCAGGTGTTCAACAGACGCCGAACAGGCTTGTCCGGGCACCCACGACCCCTGCCAACCGTCTGGCCGAGCGATACCGTCCCGCTGCCCAGCGGTGCTGCCGAAGAGCACTGTCGCCGCCACATCCCAAACGGCTTGTGTTTTTGCGACCTGTGGACGGGCAGTGTTGCTTCGGTACTGCATTGAAACAGCGGCGGCCAATGGATCAAAGCGGCCAGTGAGCCGCACATCCAACCGCAGCATGAGTCGCGCACTGACCGTGATCGGCGCGAACCCTCCGTCGATCCGCAGAACCGCTGTCGAGGAGCCGGCATCAAGCTCACCACCAAACAGCAGATGCCCGGTGGCAGGCGCAACGTCCCTGAAAGTGAGGTTACCCGCCAGGGTCGGATCGTTGTGGATTTCATCTAGGGCAAACAGCAAATCACCGGTGGCCAGTCCTGGCTGCGCGAACAGGAAATCACTCACGGACACCACCCGCCATCTCCCGACATCACCCCAGCACACACGACACCAAACGCAGCGCCCCGCCTGCGTACAGCTGCGTGGTGGCAAATTGAGCCTCGGCAGAGCTTCCCTCGGGGCCCGCATCCATATCGAAACAGAACGCGCCCTCCCCGTTGATGACTCTGCACCAGGCCGCCACCCCGGTGACCAGGATGAATCCGTCCTGCTCCTGGGTCAGCGTGAGCTCACCAGTGACCGGGTTGATGGTGCCGGCTGGCCGGGTGAGCGAAATGGTCGCCAGAGCTGCGACGCCAGGACCCGAGCCAGCGCCAGGCCTGGTGCCACCGAAGACGAGTATGGAGGCTGGATCTGCTCCTTCGTCCAACCGGTTGAGCCGACCCTGCATGGCCGCAACCCGAAACGAAATAGCCTCCGCAATCACGGCATCCGCTCCGGCGACAGGTTGTCTGCGATCACAGCCCGGTAAGCAAGTGTGTGGTCGTAGGCGAACACGGTGTACTTGCGCGTCGGATCGAGATCGTTGAGCACGTATTCGCCCGTGCTTTCGTCGCTCCACGTGTCAGCCACGACCGTGCAGGTGAGCATGTCCATGCAGAACACATGCCGGCGCACTGGCGTGTTCAATGGAGATCCCTTTTCTTTTACGGTGCGTGCAATCCGCCCCCAGCCTTCGAAGTCGCGCCGATGGTTGCGGATGCGAGGCTCAAAGTTGCTGAACTTCACAGGAGGCGGGTCGTAGGGTGTGGTCAGCCGCAGCAGCCCTGTGTTCACCGTACGCAGGGGCAAGGCATTGCTTCGACCCGAAGGTAGCGTGGGACGCACCACCGGCGGCGTGAACCCAGCGTGGTCGTAGAGCGCCGCCCCCACACTGATCTCGAACTCATCTACGGTGCCGTTGAAGAACCAACTGTCCCCCCGGTTGCAACCGATGCGCAGCAACTGCGATGTGCTGTAGTTGGCCGTGCTGCTGTAGTCGCTGCCAATCTTCACCCCGTCCACAAACACCCGAATGACACCGGCCACACGCTGCACCAGGACGTGTTTGAGCTCGGTTGCATTCAGACCAGAAGCACCGGAGATGCGCAGGCTGCCAGAGGACGACTCCTCCAGGCGCAACGTCCCGTTGTTCACAACCAGCCTAAAGGGGCTGGCTTCACCAAATCCCCAAATACAGCGCGGACTCGCGTCAAGCACATAACGGACGTGACAACCGATGGCAAAGTCGCCCGGCCCCACCGCGAACAGCTCGCCATCCCTCGTCGGCGTGACAGCGACAAATGCGTTGCTGCCATTCAGCGCAAGAGCAGCCGAGCCGAATCGCGCAAACGCTGTGGTCAGTGTGGCCCCTCCCGCAAAACTCACTGTGCCGGCCGCATACCCCGCATTCAGCGCACTGGCGTCGCCATGGGCTCCGTCAAACGTGATCACCACGCTGCGGGTGGTGAACGGCTGCGCAATGGACACGGTGGAAGCAGCCCCTGGCCACTCAACGCCCCGAATGGCTGTGGCCACGCCCCAAGTGAAACCGTCGTTCGAATGCTGGACAGCGAATGCCAAAGGAAATGTGGCGGGTGACGCGCCCGCACCGATGCGCAACTCGTCCACATCCTTCGGACTGCCCAGGTCATAAATTAAGGCAAAGCCCGGCAGCGTGTGCCGCGAAGTCGACCAGCCACACACAGCCGCGTTGCTGCCATCGCTCAGGGCACTGACCATACCCGTGGTCGGTGCGATGGTGGCGCTCAGCACCGCACCGGAGTCCACCCGCACACCGGCCTCCCACAGCGCCCACTCGCTCAACTCCAGATCACCTGTGCCTTGGGGTACAAAACCTGTGAACCGCCAATACCGTGCTGCGGGCATTCACGCCTCCCACGGACCGGTGATGTCAAAAAACAGCACAGCTTGAGACCCTGCGCTGTTGGGCGATCCGCATTTGACGGCGAGCAGTTTTCTGCCGGTCAGATCCCCTGTTCCGTCGATTTTGGTGCGCTGAGCGAACGACGCATGACAGTTTTGGGGCACACGGTAGACGCCCCGGGTACGACCTCTCAAGTGGGCATTTCCGGACAGGTACTCAATGAGTTGAGTGCCCACCAACAACAGCCCGTTGTCAGGGCCATTCGGATAAACGTAGTAAGCGCCAGAGCCACTGACGGCGCCGTTGCCACTCATCAGGGACTCGGCATGGCGAATCACCTGGGACGCACCCGACACCCCGGTGTAGTTTCGCGGCACGACTTGACCAGGGTTGCCGTTGTTGTCCGTTCGCACGAACTCCACGCTCTGATCTTGGCCACTGCCAGAGCCGTACTGCCCGGTGCTGGTCGCTCCTTGCAGCAAGCAGGCATAGGGGTCTGCCGCTTTGAAAGACTTGAAATCACCGAACGTCCAGACAGATCCCGACAGACGAAAGCCGGTCGAACTGGAGACACTGTCCACACAGTTCAGATGCAGGTACAGGGTGCGGTGGTCACCGATGATGGTCCAGTCACGCTGGTTCGCGTTCGCCACACTGGCCTTGGGCCACAGCGCACCAGTGACCAGTTGGTCGGTGGTTGGGAAGGCACCCACCCCGGTGTCCACGTCGGTCATGTGCTCAAAGCCTCGTACCCGCGCCTCGCGCCCGTCCACCGTCTCATCGACCCGCAAGAACATCCGCGTGCCTTCCACGCTGGAGGGCCGGTAGACAGCCTTGTGGGTGGCGCTGAACACCTTCTCCCAACCCAAGGGCGCGACTTTGGTGGTGATGGTACCGCTGGCGGTTTGGTCGCTGATGCCAGCAGCCGCAAAGGTGAAAGTCGTGGCCGTGCTGGAGAGCACACGCTTCTCCCCATTGAGGCCACTCGGCGTGGCGCCTTCGATCAGCGCCAAGATATCGGGCTCCATCGCGTGGCCGGTGCTCACCGTCACTGTGGCGATGTTGCCCGCCACCACGATCGACTCCACCGATTTCAGGCCGAAGCCATTGACCAAGCAGGCGTCGAGCACGCTGATCAAGCTGCCTTGGATGCCAGTGAGCGTGGGAGATCCCGCCTGCTGGGCGTGGAAATATTTGACTGCACTCATGGGTTGGAAACTCCAAAATGAAGGGGTGACACCGCAGGGGGTGTCGACTCAAAGCGTGTTGATCGATGTCGTTCGACCAATACATCTCGATCAAGGCGTATCGATGTCACCGCGCACCAGCAGCGAGAAGCTGTCGTTGGTGACCGTCTCCGGGCCCTGCTGTATGGTTCGCACGACCCAGATGGGGAAGCCCGCACCGATGGTGTTGAAGCGCAGCACGTTGCCCGTGCTCCAGCCGATGCCCCAACCCAGTGCAGGGATGGTGAAGTACGGCACACCGGTGGCGGGGTTGTTCGGCGCGCAATCGGACGATGTGTTGCCCACCGCAATCACACCCACGTTCTCGCCAATGAGCTCAAAGCTCGTGGACCCGGTGAAGCGCACGATCCAGCGCTCGGTCAAAGCGCCCCGGTTAGTCACGGTGATCGGGTACGCGGTGTTGTTGAAGGTGGCCGTGGCCGATGACCCCACCAAAGAATCCGTCCAGGCGCCACTCCAGGTGGACTGATCGAACACCAGGCTGACCCGGGCAAACAGATCGCCCGCCACAAGTGCGCTGGAGACGAAACTGCCCGATCTGGGGTCCCCCAGGGTGGCCAGCGGGTAGTCGTGGGTCAGCGCGCGTGTGAAACTGATCTCGCCGCTGATCTGCACATCGCGCACGACAGCCATGTCCTCGATGCGGTGCTCGATGGTGACCGGCTGGCTGTAAGCTGTGACGCTGTTGAACGTCACGGTGCCGGCTTCCAGATCGGTGGTGTAGCCCGTGTGGATGACCTCCCCGTTGTGCCCGACCACGCGCACCCGAGAGAGTCTCACCCGAGCGCAGTCGATGGTCTGCCCGTTGCTCACCGTGGCCGTGATGCGACCGGTGTGTCCGACCACCGCGAACCCACCGGGCCTGAAGATCGGCACCCGCCCGTCACTGGGCAGGCGCACCGGATCGATGCCCAACAGATCTGCATCCAAGGGCAAATAGCTGTAGGCCACTGCGCTGTAGCGCAGGCTCGACATCGCAATGGGCTCAGGCCGGAAGATCTTGCCATCAGACCCCACCCGATCTGCGGCGTACCACGGCTGGCTCTCGTTGCCCGCTGCGGTGACCAGCGTGCCAAAGCGCACACGCACCAGACCGGAGTCGTAATCGACGCTGCCACTCACACCACTGGCTTCGATCGTGCCGTTGACGCCCGCCGTCACGGTTTGTGTCCCGCCCACCGCGCGGGCGTACTGGATAGAGAGTGAGCCCGGACGCAGCGGCGCCGCACCGGTGCGGAACACAAACTCGCTGGAAATACCCTCGCCCACCGTGGTCACGCAGCTGACTCGCTGGATCGCGTTGACCGTGCCAGTCGTCCAGGACGTCAGCGCCACCTCGCCAGAGAGGTAGTTGATGGACCCGCGCGTGATCCAACCGCTGGTGGTGAACTCGCGCAGCGTGCCTTGTCCGTTGTCTCCCCAGGGCTGTGCGCCCGGCGCCGTAAGCAACACCGTGCCAGTGACCACCTGAGCATTCACGCCAGGCACCAGCTTGAAACTGGGCGCGAAAGTGAACGTTTCGGACTGGGTGCTGGTCGCGCCAGGGCTGTTGTAACGCAGCTTCACCACCCCAGACTCATCGTTCGGGTAGAGCGAGGGCGCATCCACGTAGGCAATGCCCCCGTAGTTCAGCCGCCAACGCCCGGTCCCTGCGATGGGTGCTCCCGTGTAAATGGGCTGCGGAATGCGGATCGAGACGTCCGGATTGAACACCACCGCACCGGTGGCGTAATTGACCGTTCCGATGTTCGCCCCATTGAGGACGACATTGCCCAGCCCATCGTCCCGAGCGATCTGAATGGGGTCGCGCCAGATGGACAGGTTGATACCCATCTCCATCAACTGCGTGCGGGTGTAGGTGGCCAACACCGCCTCGTCGGTGAAGGTGTTCCATTCGACCTCCAGCGATCCGGGTACGATTGCCTCCAGCGTGGCAGTCACCGGCAAGGTCCCCGCACCATTGCGGGAAGGATGCGAGAACACGTCCTCCTGTTTGGGGCCGGCCACGTAGTTCACCGTGATTTCGGTGCCCACCGCCGGCAACACGTTGGGGGCGAAGTCGACTCGACCTTGTGCAACGCTTAAAGACCCGGTGGCCGGACCACTGAGCAGGCCCGATGCAAGCGCCGTTGCTGTGTTCGTCCCGTCGTGTTCCCAGGCGACTGTCAGCGAGCCAGGCTGTACCGCCGTCCCGGCCGGGGGCGTGAGGGTCAGGACCTGAGATGCCTTCAGGGCAAGGGATGGCTGCTGCGTCTCCTGGGTGGGCACGTTCCAAGTCAGCACCAAGGCGCTTCCCACGTCGGGCAGCGCACCCAGTGTTACCACGAAAGCGCCTGTATTCCTGTTGAAAGTGCCAGCGCCATAACTCGCATCCAGTCCTCTGAGCGAGCCGTTGCCGACCTCGGACAGCACGTACCAACGGCCCTGAGCCATGTAACTGATCGACAGCGTGCCGGGCTGCGGCACCGGGGTGACGGTACCCACATAGGACTGGCTGCGCGACTCGGGCGTCACCGGGATCTCCGAGCTTTGCGGTGCACGCAGAATTAGCGCGGCGGGCGTGTAAGTGACCGCCTTGGCGCTGGACATCGAGCCGGCGTTGAGGGTCAGGATGCCGTTGGCGTAGTCGATCGTCCCCAATACGCCACTGGCCGTCTTGAGCAGGCCTGCGTCATCAAAGACCGTCACCCCATCCGTCACCATCGACAGCGACCCCGGCAGACATCCTCCGGGCAGGTTGAAGTTGGTGGTGGCGGTCCAGGGATGGCTGGCCGTGTAGCTGACCGGCACAGCACCGGGCACTGGGAGCCCTGCGGCCGCATAGGGCGGAACAAACGAAATCGGTGTTTCGGCCTGGGCGCTTGGAACCAGCTGCGTGTAGATCGACGCACCCTTGATCGTGAAGTCCCCCACCGACGCGGCCTGGGTCAGCGGAACGACACCAACGTACGTGCCCGCATCGGCCACCACCGTGTCACGCACCCGCGTGGCGTTGCCCACCCGCGTGAAGGCGCGCGTGGCGGGTGAGCCGGTGAAGTCGTGGCGCAGGGCGTCACTGAGCTCCACCGTCACGACGTGGGCTTTGTAGTCCTGGTCGTTGTTGTAGGTGAACGTGCGCTCGACCACCGACACCGAGGTCGCACGGATGTACTGCTCTTTCTGGGTGCTCAGGCCCTCGTTTTCGATCAAGACCAGGGTCTGACCGACGTTGGGGATGGCGTCGGTGGTGCGCTGAAACAGTTGGATGACGCGCTGGCCCGCGATGTGGTTCTCAAACAGGTACCCCGCCCACTCGGGGCCTTTGTTGAGGTAGGCCTCGATGCGCACTTGCGCCTGCTCACGGGTGTCGAAGGTTTTTTCGGTCGAGAAGAGCGTGACGCTGACGCGGGGGTCCTGCGGCGGATCAGCCACGATGACGTTGGCGCCAAAGTAGGTGTCGGTGTCGTCGGTGGCCACCTGCACAAAGGACTTGCGCAAGTTGACCCGGCCGCCCGCACGGTCCAGCTCCGAGATGTCCGGAAAGATGGCATTCGAGACCCCATCGGCAATCGCGATGCCGGTGGGCGCACCACCGCCTTCGGGCACGTCCGCCATCACGGCGGACTTCAGCAGTTTGACGTCGCCGGATTGAATCGGCATCAAAAGATCTCCAAGAAGCGAAGGGTCAGGCGGTAGAACGCGCCGTCGTCTTGCGCCGGAATGCCCAACACCGGCTCGGCCTCGATGGGCGAGTCGGCGTGGCGAAACACCACGGTGAAGGCGCGACCGTCTGCGAAGGTCAGCTCAAAGCGTCCGGTCGCACTGCCCACGGGTGCGGCCGCCCATACACGCAGTTGCTCGACGGTGGCACGGGTGACCCAGGCCATGTCCGGGGCCCCCACCAGGGTGATCGGACGCCCGGCCTGGCGGGTCGCGGATTGGATGAGCAAGGCGCCGGTGACCAGGTAGGAGGTGGAGGCCACGGTCGGTGACCAGTTGTGCTCGTCGCTCCAGAGCAGGTCGTCGGGCAGCACCAGATCGACCTCGGTGCTGAGGTTCTTGAGTTGCATGGATGTGATTCCTTGGACGCCCCGGACGAGGGACGTCTGTTTCAAACGGCTTGGGTCAAAGAGCCCGGTTAAAGAGCCCGGTTAAAGAGCCCTGGCTACGCGGTCCGGGTTAAGCGATGCGAATCAATCGATACGAATCACGCAGCGCGGGCCCTGGCGATTTCCAGCAGGCTCAGCAGTCGTGATTCGTCTCGGGCGTCGATGGAGGCGCTGACCTTGCGATCGCCCGCTGCCAACTCCACCCGTACGGTTCGCGCGGGGGCGCCATCGCTCGGCAACACCGGCGACGCCAAAGGAACGCCCGCCGGCCGGACCAGTCCCCCGGTGGCAAAACCCTGCACCCGTTGCGCCAGCGCTCGGGCCGGCATGGACAGGTTGTTGATCGACTCGAAGAATCCACTGCCCCACCGCGCGACCGCCTCCCGGTTGACGACGTATTCGCCGGGCGTGAGCATGGCCGGGACGGTGTCAGACTTGGACAAGCCACCCTGGCGATAGAACTCGCCCTGGTTCTGCTCCATGTGGTCGATCAGTTCGCGCTCGAGGTCTTTGCCGTACACCAGAGGCTGAGACATGGCAAAGCGCCATCGCTGCTTGATCTGGTCCAGGGTCTGGCGCTCGTTCGCGGTCAGGGTCTTGCGCTCGGCCATGGCCTGCAGGACTGAGCGGTCTTGCATCGCCATGGGATTCCAGGTCTGGAAGGTTTTCCAGGTGGCGTCCAGGCTGCCGCCGTACTTGCTCTGCGACCAGTTCATGTACTCGCGCAAGCCCTGCAAGCCCAGATCGATCATCTTTTCGGCTTCGGCGACCTCCCGGTTTCGCTTGGCGCTGCCAACAAACCCATCGGATGGCGATGAACGGGTCGTCCCCTGCAAGCGCACGGGTCCACCAACCGCAAACCGCGCCACACCCAACGCACTCGCTGATGCGCGGGCCGTGTTCGCCAGCCGCGCCAGGGCGGTGCCGCCGTACTTCTGCACCGCCGACTTGCGAATCACAAAAGCGCCGGCGTCCAGGGTCCGAGGCACGGTGTCGTGGTGGCCCGAGCCGGGGACGGAACCGCCGCTCATCCGGGCAAACGCAGCAGTCACTGGGCCCCCCCGTGCGAAATGACGCACGCCACCAACCAAACCGCCGGTGGCATTGGTTTCCACCTTGCGCACATAAATCGTGTGGGTGCTGGAGGTGTTCGCGCCGTTGAGGCTTTGGATCTCGGATCGGGCTGCATCGGCGTTGGTGCGAACGACATGGGCCGATTCGGTCTGGATCCGGTCCAGCGCCCGGATCATCCCCTCGACGTTGGTGATCGCCGCCTGCGCCTTCTCGGTCGCGACCTTGAGCTCGAACTGCGAGTTCTGGTCCGCGTACGTCTTGAGCTTGTCCAAAGCCTCCTTGGCCTTGGTGACGTCGGCATCCACCGGCAGGGTCTTGCCCTCTTTGAGCAGTTGCTCGTATTCCTTGAGCTTCTTCTGCGCCTCTTGCAGATCGGCCTGGATCTTGAGCAGGAATTCTTTTTCAGCGAGGGCCTTGTCCAGATCCGCAATGGCCTGGTTGAAGCGCGTCGCGTCGGCCTCCAGCGTGACCTTGAGCCCTTGGGCCAGTTTGGCCGTGATCTGGTCGATTTGCGTCTGGGTCTGGGTGAGCGTCTGGCGGATTTCGTCACGGGCGCTGATGGCCGACTGCGCCGCCGTGCGGTGGGCACGGCCTTCAGCATCCAGCGCCTGGTTGAGCAATTCCTCCGAGGTGCGGATCGCGCCGATGGCGCCGGCCACGTCGTTTTTGCTGCGCACCGCTGCCTGATCAGCCGCTTGGGACTTCTGCGCGATCTCAGCGCGCAGAGCGTCCGCCTGCCGCATCAACTGGTCCGCCGTGGCGTATTCCTGCTTGCGGTAGGCCTCGCGGGACTGGGCCTCCAACTGCACGACCTGGGTCAGGTTCTGTTCGGATTGTTTCCTGGCATCCTCGGCACGCTTGGCCTCGTTGGTCTGCGAGGTGGCGACCTGAGCCGCCATGTCCATGGCTTTCTGGGCAAGTTGCCGTGCCAGTTCCAGTTCCCCATTGGCCAGTGCCTCGCGCGCCTTCTGCTGGAGTTCAGCCACCTGGCGTTTGCGGTCCTCGTTGGCCTGGAACTCGGTCATCCCCTGGCGCTGGATCTCCCGAATGCGCTCTTCGGTTGTCATCGACAACTGGCGCTTCTCGTTCTCGATGCGCTGGACCTCGGCCAGATGTCGGTTGGCCTCTGCGTTCAGAGCGTCGATGTGCTGGCGGTACTCGGTCAGCGCCTGGGTGAGCGTCTGCCGCTTGGTCGCCAGGATCTCATTCTCGACGCGCTGGACATTGGTGCGACGCTCCTCCTCGGTCTGGCCCTGACGTTGGGCCGCCTGTACCCTGGCCTGGGATTCCTGATCGACCAACTTGAGCGCGTCTGTCGTGGCCAGCCGGCGCAGATCGGTTTGTTTCGTCAGCGCGTCGGTCAGGAGTTGCGTTGACTTCGTGATCAGGGCAGTTTCAGACTGCTTGGACAGTTCCAAGGCAGTCTTTTCCTGGTCGTAGCGCGCCTTGACCGCCTCCACCTGGCGCAGCAAGTTCGCCTCGACGATGCTGGTGAGCCCCTTGTAAGCCTCGGCCATCTTGGCGGTCGCGTCATTGACGGTCTGCGTGGCTTTGGCCACCGACTGCTCGACCTCCCCGATGCGGGACTTCAAGCGTTCCAAGGCGGTGTGCATTGCTTCAACCCCTCGGGCGACCGCCTCCTGGGTACCCTGGCGCACTGCCTCCAGACGTTTGGCGATTTCTTCAGCGGTCGTGGCGGCCGTGTTCATGGCACCCCGCGCAGCTTCTGAGCCCCGGCTGGCGTCGGCATACATCTGCGCGAAGATCTGATTCATCTCGGCCAGACGCTGCTCATGGCGCTTTGTCGCCTCGGCGATCGTGTCCGAAGTGAATATCGCGGCGAACACCTCCCAACGGTAGCGCAGCTGCTCGATCGCTTTGACCAGCACCTCGACCATAAAGATGCCGGCTTTGCGAACGACCTCGAATTTCTCGGAGAGCCAGGTGCCGATCTCCCATCCCACCAAAAAGGCTCCGAGCACCGCAAACGCGGTCTTGAGCAGACCAACGCTGGCGACGGCCGCCGTCACCGTCAGGTTGGCCGTGGCCCACGCCGCCGACGTGGCGGTGGCCGCCGTGACCGCTGCGGCACCGGCCGTCTGCCAGGCGGTGATCATGGCCGGAATCAGGCGGTAGATCAGCACCGCCAGTCCCACCTCGGCGATGCGCTTGAGCCACTGCATCACCACATCCAGGTTATCTGCGAGGAAGGTGAGCGCCTCCGCCAACTTCTTCGTGAACCCGGTGGATTCGTCCAAACGGTTGATCCACTGCCCGAAGGCGTTGGACAGCCGGGTAAAGGCCTGGCTCACCGTGGCGGGCAACTGGGCGTACTCGGCTGCGAGCTTGTCCTTCTGGCTCATCAGCGCATTGACCACCACGTCGGCGGTCAGACGCCCCTCTTCGGCGAGCTTGCGCAACCGCCCAATCGGCACGTTCAAGCCATCGGCGAGGGCCTGCGCCAGGCGGGGGCTGTTCTCGACGACGGAGTTGAACTCCTCGCCGCGCAGGACGCCCGAGGCCAAGGCCTGGCCGAACTGCAGCAGCGAGGACTGCGCTTCGGTGGCCGAAGCACCAGACAAGCGCAGGGCCTGCGAGATGCTCTCGGTGATCGACAGCGCATCCTGTTGCTCGCCACCCAGCATGCGCACCGCTTGCTGCAGCTTGCCGTAGAGCGTGGCGGTTTCCTGAATCGGCACGCCAATGCGCTGGGCGATAGCGAACAGCTCTTTCTGCGCCACCGTGTACTCGCGCTGACCGGTGGTGGCCAGCTTGAGCCGTGCGGACATCATGTTCCAGGCGTCTGCCACCTGGATGATCTCCTGAACCTTGCCGCCCGCCCAATTCAGGGTGACGAAGGCCAGCAGTTGGGTTTTGGCGCGGTCGACCTGCTCGCCGAAGGCAGACATCCCGGCCTTGACTTCGGCGATGCCGGCGGCCGCCTTTGCGCCGCTGGTCTTGGCCGCCGTGGACAGTTCGCCCAGACTGCGCTCGGCCGATGTGATGGCGCGTTTGAGCCCCTCGTCGGCACCATCGAGCGCGACGAGGACAGAAATTCGCTTGGCCATGACGTCAGTCGAGGGTGCCGATCTGGCGTTCGATCGCAGCCGACAGGCGCGGGATCCGCCCCGCCACCATGCGCTCGACATCCAGACGCTTCTTGAGCACGACCTTCGGGACCAGGACCGCGATCGGAATGTCGGCGCCACGCTTGAGCCGTTTGATGCCCTCGGCTTTGCGGTAGCGGCGCTTGAAGCCGGCGAGCGGTCGGTCGTAGTCCTTGAGGTTTTCTGCCATCAGCACGATGTTTCCCTTGGCGTTCTTGATGAAGTAGGCGTTGCCGCCGCGCATGAGCTCGGCCACCTGGGCCTTGAACCGTTTGCGGCCCACCCGCCCATTGAGCGGAATCAGCATGCGCCCAGCGATCCGACCCCCGCGCTCGTGCATGCCCGACCAGGGGATGCGCGAGCCCACGTAAAGAGCCGGCAGACGCTTGGGGTCCTTGTCCAGCGCGCGAGCGGTGAATCCCTTCAAGAAGGACTTCTTGACCACCGCCATCTGGCCTGCCACATGGCTGCGCACGTCCTGCTTGAGGTCGGCGGCCTCACTGGCCATGGCCTGGGCGACGGCCCGTCTGACCTTCTCGCGGAATTCACCGCCCCACTGGCGCAGCTGCGCCTGTCCAGCCGCGCTATCGATGCGGATCGAGATTCGCATGGTCTTTGAGGCGATCCAGGGTGACGTCCAATTGCCGGGCGTCACCGCGCGTGCCGATGGCCAGCAGAGACAGCCAGCGCGCATCCCGGGCAGCGTCCATTCGGCCCGTGGCGGCCATGAAGCCGCGCACCTGCGCCAAGGTGTAGCCCAGGATGTCCGGCAAACGGTGACCGTGCTCGATCAGGTGCTGGATGGCGTCGAACCAGCCATCGCTGTAGGCACCTTGAGGCCCGCTGCGAGGGCCCCGTCGAGCCGGGGCATCACCGTCCGCGTAAAAAAATCCGCATTCACCTCGATGACCTTGGCTGCCAAGAGGATGGCTTCGTCGGCGGCCAGGTCGTCCACCCAAGCTCGCGGCTTGCCAACGGCGATCGCAATCGCAGCGAGTAAATCTTCGCCCCGCTCTGCGAAGAGCGTCAGCCAATCGATATCGGCCGACGAGATTTGCTGCATGACCGGTGTGATCGCTCGCAGAAAGCCGGGAAGTTGCCCCACCTTCAGCGGTTGAATGCGCAGTGTTTCGCCGTGGATCAGCAGATCAACCGGCTGAGGCACCAAGGTGTCCAGATCGCTCATGGCTGGCCCCTATCAGAGCTGGACGATGCGGCCGAACTGACCGAGCACCGCGTCGAACGGCTTCATGCTGTCGGCCAGCAGCGAACCTTCGAGCTCGAACTTGTTGTACTCGTCCGAGATGAAGGAGATTTCTTTCAGGGGGTCAAAGGCCACCCGGTAGAGCTCGACCAGCACCTTGGCATTGCCCTGCGCGGTGTTGATGCCCTCCATGCGCAGGTAACGCTCGGGCAGCGCCTGGGTGAAGATGCCGATTTCGGTGGCCACACCGTAACCGTAGCTGGCCTTGAACGGCGCGGTGAAGCCGGTGGTGTCCAGAAACTGGACGGCACCGAAGTCGACATCGGCGGTGTAGTGCGTGCCGGCCGTGAGCGTCGCAGGGGTGCCGGCCGAATCGGTCACCACCAGGCTGCTCACCTTGGGGTGGGCCAGGAAGTAGCGGTCGCCCACGGTGGGGGTGGCACCGCCCACCGGTTCATCGGTCACCGTGCCGGACGTGCCGACCACGTGGGTGCCGTACAAGGCCAGTGCCAGGTTTTCTTTGGTGAATTCCTCGATGGTCAGGTTCACCGTGGCAGACTTTTGCTTGACCATGCGGTGGTCCAGCGTGCGCTGACCGGTCTGGCTCTCGTAGTGCTCCAGCACGTCGGTCTTGAGCGAGAGTTTGAGCTCGGCCACGTTGCCAGGCGAGCGCACTTCGATGGGCAGGCCGGCGCTGTCGCGTTTGCCGAGATAGACGCGGCCCTGAAAGGAGGCGTAGGTGCTCATGGTTTGATTTCCTTGGGAAGATCTTTGGAGGGAGACTTGGACAGGGGTTTCGACGGCTCGGGGCGGAGTTCGTCGAGGACTGGATCGAGGGGGGTATCGGACGCAGGCGGCTCTGCTACGGCAAAGACAACGTCCTGCGACAGCAGCCACGTCGCGGTATGGGGATCGACGTCGATGCGATCACCGATCTGGAAGGATTTGCCGGCGTGGGTGTGCGGCCGCTTCAGGACCAAGCGTGTAGTTTGTGGATTCATGGGTCATCCTGGTTGGGTCAGATCACGGGCCAGCGTGCGGTAGCTGATCGCGTAGCGGGCGGGCAAGGCAGCGGCAACGGCATCGGCGTCCTCTACCTCCCATTCGCACTCCTGCTCCCGGATGCCCAGCGCCAGTCCGCCCAGGTTGGCGTTGGCCATCAAGGCGGCGTGGGCAGCGGTGAGCAGTCGGTCGGCTTCGGTTTCAGGGGCCACCGGCGGGATGGCGCGGGCCAGCGCAACGATGCGAACCGTCAGTTCCCGCGCGACTCGGTCGTTGTTCCGTTCGGTGATCGCCTCGCCCTCAGGGAACACGACCAAGGTCGGGCACAGCTCGCGGCCAATCGCCACCGTCGGCGATCGGTGCACCGTGGCACCCAGTTGCTCGGCCACCGGGCGCACAGCCGCCAACACCGCCAGCAGGATCTGCTCGCGAATCGAGTTGCCGGTCATGGCATCAAATCCTGTCATCGCATCAGATCCTGATCAGACCTTGCTCAGCCGCGCACGACGCTCAGACCCATCCCCCACCGCGACCACCTCTCGGACGAGGTAGGTCACGCCAGCGATCTGGACCGACTCGCGTGGAGCCAGCCCCATAAAGGCCGAAGCGGGGAAGGTCATGGCGTACTCGGTGCTGGAAGCCAGTCCGTCGAGCAGGGTGGCGTCTGGACAAGAGAAACCGACCGGATGGGTCTGGCCTGGCAAGCCGTCGGCCGGCTGCCAGGTGCAGACCTGAAGCAGCCCCGCACGGTGGGCTGCCGTGTAGATGGTCTCCATCATCTGCAGCGGCCCCATCGATCAGGTCGCCGTGAGCTTGACCAACACACCCGGGCGATGGCACATCGGCAGCGGGTTGGACTGGGTGTGCAGATCGGTACCCCGCTCGAACTTGCGCGGCTCTTGCTTGGCGTACAGCGCCTGGCCCATGGTGTTGACGGTCTCGTTGAAGTCCGCCGGGGCAAAGTAGGTGCCGAAGGTGTCAACCGTGCCCAAGGGGAAGGCATGCGCTTCGCCAGCAGCGATGAAACGACGCGCTGTGCCGTTGGCGTCGGTCGCCTGGCCCCGGTACTCCTCGAAGGTGATGCCGCCAAAGGTGAACCCTCGGCGCACGTCGTTGATGAGGATGGCTCCGTTTTGCCAGTTCTCGAAGGCCTTTTCGACCTTGGCATGGCCGGTCAGCGCCGAGAAGAACTCGGGCGAGCACAGGCAGTGCACCCCGTTCATGAATTCGCCCTTGAGGTTGTCCTCGATCGCGGCCAACACCGAGATGCACTTGGCCTTGACGTTGGTGCCCGCCGTGCCCAGCTCGAAATTCACCGATTGCTGGGCGATCTGGAATGCATCAAACAGGTCGTACAGCACCGAGCCATCGGCGTCCAGGATCACGCCCTTCAGGGCACCCATGCGCAAATGCTCCAGGGTGATCGCGTGCTTGTTGCGCATCGTCTCCAAGTGCCGGGCCAGAACACCCGCGATCGTTTCGGTTTCGGTCTCCGAGCCAAAGGCGCGGATGCCTTGAACCTCTTCGGGCAGCACGACATCGTCGTGCGGGATGTGCGGCACCACGAAGGATCGTAGCTTGCGCTTGCCGCGCACACCCACGGTACCGGGCGAGCCCGGGGGCAAGGTAGGCAGCAGGTTGAGCACGCCGTTCATCTCCTCCACGATGATCTGTCGCTGACGCACCGGCTTCGGGGGCATCAGGTTCAGGTCCTCAAGGCGACCGTAGCGGTTGGGCAGGATGTTGATGGCAGCGGTGAGCGAAGCCATCGAGAACGCGGGATTGCTGAAAGGGTTGTTCATGGTCAGGCTCCTTGGCGAACGAGAACGCCCAGCGCTTTGAGCTGAGCGATGGCGACAGACTTTTCTGCGTCGGTGATGGATGCCGGCCACACCAGTGCGTGGTGGGCCACGATGGCGTGTCGGGCGACCACCAGTCCGTCATCCCGGTCGATCAAGCCCGCGTCACAGGCTTGCAGCAACACACCGGCTGCAACCTGGGTGCCGTCGTCGGCCGATGGGTCGAACTGCTTGTATTTGCCGCTGACGGTCACGGTGCCCACGACAGCGCCCAGGGGCAGACTTTGTCCGGATGCGACGGTCACGCGGTCGCGCGAGTAGAGGTTGGGCGCTTCGTACTTGAGCAGGTCGCCCAAGTTCATCGGTTCGGTGAACACAGCAGACATGTCAGAACTCCTTCTTGAATGCAGCGAATGGAGACGCGCCAGATTGAGTGGCCAGTTGCTTGGCCGCCTGGATCACCGGATTGGCGGCGCTGGGCGAGGCAGACGGCTGCGGCGCAGCGTCCGGACTGATCACGCTGTGGATCTCCGGACTGGCTTCGGCTTGGGCCGCCAACAGTTGGCTGCGCACCTGGGCCGGTGTGGCTTGGGCTTCGAGAAAGCCCGCGATGAGGTCGGTGCGACCGGCCAGCGCGCAGGTCTGGGCGATTTCCACGGCATTTGCCACGGTCATTGCCGTCGCGGACGCCTGTTGAGAAGGTCTGGCCGCAGGGTCGGCGGCGGGGGTGTCCGGCACTGCGGGACTGGTGAGGTCGTTGGGATCGGTGGGATCGTTCATGAAAGACTCCATCTGGAGGTTGCGGAATGGGCCCGATTGGCTTGCCCGGGTCAAACCTGAGGTCAGGCCCGGCGGTGAGGTGTCCAGATTCGGGAGTGGGGAAACGGATGCGCGGAGTTGGGCCAGGGCGTCATCGAAGGTGCCGATGGCGTCTGCCAAACCCATCGCCACAGCGGCTTGCCCGAAGAAGAGCCCCGCCTCGGTGTCACGAACGGCCGAGGGCTCGAGCCCGCGATGGCGGGCCACGGTTTCGACAAACAGGCCGTAGAGGCGGTTGACCTCGGCTTTCAGGAAGGCATGGCCTTCGCTGGAGATCGGCTCGTGTGGGTTGAGGTCGTTCTTGCGGTCGCCCGCGAACACGGCGGTGTAGTGCACGCCGTCTTGGGCGTCTTTTTCGGACTGGTCGACGTGCATGGCGATCACACCAATCGAGCCGACACCGCCGGTGCGCGAGACGAACACCTTGCTTGCAGCAGACGCCAGCGCGTAGGCGGCCGAGAAGGCCATGTCGTTGGCCACCGCCCAGACCGGCTTGATCTGGCTGGCCGCACGGATGCGGTCGGCCAGATCGAACACACCGCCCGACTCGCCACCCGGCGAATCGATGTCGAGCAGGATGGCCGACACCTGCGGATGGTCGATGGCGGCGTCCAGTTGTGCGGCGAGGCCGGCGTAGCTGGTCAGCCCGGATTCGGCCTCCAGCCCCACCGTGCGACGCACCAGCGTGCCGTGTATGGGGATGATGGCCACACCGGGCGGCGATCCGGCGGTGGCGCTGCCATCACGTTGGGGCGGCGTGTAGCCAGGGACGGCGGCCAGATCGGCAAGGCCGACCCGGGGGCCGAGCACGGACAGGATCACGTCAAGTTTTGGGCGATGGATGGCCAGCGGCACGCCAAAGAGGCGCGCCGCCAGATGGGGTAGCAAGGTCATGGAGGTCCTTCAGGCAGTCGAGGCGCTGCCGGATGCGTCGGCGGTTTTGCGGTTGGGTTCCGCATCAGCACGTGTATTCCCGCCGTCCTTCGATGTGTAGCGAGGGTCGGAATCGAAGATCAGGCCGAGGTCGTCAGCGCGCTGGTTGTCGGCGGCGATTTCGCGGTCGACGTCCTCCGCGTCGTAGCCCGCCGAGGAGATGGCCTCCGATCGGCTCATGAGACCGGCTCGGATAGCCAGCAACATCGCCTTGAATTCTTTTTCGGGGTCGACCCACTGCCAGCCCTGCGGAATCCACTTGACCTGCAGGTACTGGCGACGGCGGGCAGGACCGCCCCGGGCGAAACCGGGTGCCTTCAGCACCCCCGCCAGGACGGCCTGCTTCATCCAGGCCGCCCAGACCGGGCGACACATCTGGTGCACCAGCACCGAGTGCTGGACCATCTCGCAGCGGCGCCGGAATTCCAGCAAGCCCGCGCGGATGGACGAGTAGTTCACCCCGGTCAGATCACCGGTCAGCTGCTCGTAGGTGATGCCGATGGCGGCCGCGACCGCCCGAAACTGGGTGCGCAAGAATTCCGAGTAAGAGCCGCCGACGTCGGCCGGGTCGGAGAACTTGATGTCCTCGCCAGGCTCCAGGATCTGCAGCGTGCCCGGCTCCAGCCCGGCCAGCGCAATCCCGCTGGCATCCGCTGCGCCTTCTCCCATCAGGTTGTCTTCGGGGTTTTGGCGGGTCACAAAGCCCGCGAACATCGCAGCGGTTTTCTTGCGCACGAGCTCCGCGTCGTCGTACTGGTCGAGCTCATGGAGCTTGACCAGGGCACGCGACAACCAAGGCTCTCCCCGGATCTGGCCGGGGCGCAGCACGCGGTAGAGATGGATGATCTCCGCCGCAGGAATGCGCACAGTGTCCATGCCACCCTGTCCCGACATAGGGGCCAGGCGCCCGTCCTCCGGATGCGATTTGTAGAGGTGGTAGGCCACACGCCGGCCCAGGCTGTCGAACTCGATCCCGCACCGCACCACGTTGCCCGAGGGCAAATCGGTATTCAGATTGATGGGCAGATGCTCGGACTCAAGCAACTGGAGTTGCAGCGGCACCACCAGCCCGTCCTCCGGGCGACGCGGCCGCAGTCGGATCAGGCATTCACCCCCTTCCAGCATGGCCCGGCAAGCCAGTGCCTGCAGACCGTAGAAATCGGTCTGGCCAGCGGCATCTGCCTCCTCGGTCCAATCGCGCCACAAGGACTGCACCTCGGCCTTGAAGGCATCGTCGGGTGACAGGCTCTGCGGCTTGATACCGGTGCCCACAGCATTGGCCACAAAGGCCTCAATGCCGGCTTGAGCCCAGGCATTGCGGCGAACCAGGTCCCGGCTTTTGATGCGCAACTCGGCGCTGGTCGCCAGCATCGCAGCCACCGCGCCGGGGTTGCCAGGCATCCACGCGACCGCGCGACGGCCTCGGCCAGCCGCCTCGTGAACGGGTGGCTGGCCGAACAGGCTGCGAATTTTCGAGTACCAGGCCATCAGAAGCCCTTCGCAGTCGTGACGCGGATCTGGCGCTTCGGGCTGGCACCGGCGTTGCGCGCGATGCCTGTCTCGACCGTGCGGATTGCGGTCTGAATCTCTTCGACGCTGCGGTACTCGACCGTCTTGTCGCCGAAGCTCACGCGCCGCTCGCCGGTGGCAAGAGCCCGTTTGAGCACTTCGAGTTGGGTGGTGGTGTAAGTCACGGTGTCCTCATCGGCCTACCAGGCCTACCAGTCCTACAAGTCAGCCGAGCCAGCGGCTCTTGATGACCCGCCTGCCGGAATTGCGGTTGCCAGAAACAGCGAGGCCACCGCTATGGGTGGCCTCGTTCAATTCGATGTCTTGGATGGGCGGCGGCTCATCCGGTGGAGGCGCTACCCCAAGTTGGCGCTCCAACTCCCGCCAGTGGCGTTCCTCGAAGCGGTCCAGTCCCGCCGCCGATGCAGCCGCGCGGGCGTATACGTAGCAGTCGAGCGCTTCATTTCGCTCGCGCATCTTTTGCCACTCGCGCACCGGAAAGCCGTTGCGGTCGCGGCGGGTGATCAGTTGCTCGGCGCACAGCTGCTGGATGAACTCCGCGTCGATCTTGGGTAGGTGGACGAACCCAGCCGGAAACACCGGGGTCAGTCCGTCTTCGCCGACATCTGCGCTCTTGCGCAGGTTGTTGTAGAACTCTAGCTTGGCGATGCCAACCGCCACGGTGAACACCTTGATGCCTCGGCGCAGCTTCTTCCCGCCCTGCGAGACATCGACAGCCGTCGGTGTGCTGATCAGGGCGGCGCCACCCATCGCCCCACTCCGCACACCCTTGACCGCCATCACCCGGCTGTCACGGCAGCTGCGCACGAATGCGTAGGCCTCCTGCGTGGCAAAGCCGGTGTCCAGCGCGAAGCGCGCCAGCGGCATTGCCGCGCCCGATGCGTGCGTCCACTGCTCGGCCAACATCGCGGCCAGGGCTTTCCACACCGCTTCGCGGGCGGTGTCACCCATCAGCACGCGGTGCTCGACCAGCCACGATTCCTTGCCGCGCCCGAAGGCCCAGATTGAGGCCTCGATCCGATCCTTCTGCACGTCCGCGCCGCCAACCAGCAGCAGACCGCCTTGCGGCACGCTGCCGATGCGGTACTCCTCGCGGCGCTCGACCAGCCGTTGCCAGTCGGGCGCTTCACCTTCCTCGACCCAGGTCTCACCCAGTTCGGTGTTCTTGAAAGTCTTGATCGCGGCGGCCGACCCCGACTCCTTGTTGACAGCAGCTTCCCACGCGGCAGCGATCTCACGCCAGGAGCGCCAGCCCACCGGGCTGTACAGCGACGACAGGTGAAATCCCGCCGTCTTGCCGTCTGCCATCGCGCGCCACTCGCCGTGCTCCAGCATCCACGTCTTGTGATGCTCGGCAATCGCGGTGTCGCAGGACTCGCAGATGTAGGCTGCGGTTTCCGGTTGCCCCTTGTCCCAGCGCAGTTGCTCGAAGCGCAACCACTGCGGGTGGTTGCAGTGCGGGCACGGCACGAAGTAGCGGCGCTGATCGCTGGCCTCGTACTCGCGCTCGATGGCCGAAGCCCCCGAGATGGTGGGCGTCGAGACGATGAAGATCTTGCGCCGCGCGAAGGTGCGCGTGCGCGCCTCGGCCAGCGAGATCGCATCGCCTTCACCTTCGACGTCCAGCGGATAGCCGTCGACCTCGTCGAGGAACAGGTAGCGCACCGGCATCGAGCGCAAGCCCACCGCGCTGTTCGCCCCGGTCATCACCAGCACGCCGCCCCGGAACTCCTTGGCCAGGATGGTGTTGCCCGAGTCGCGCGAGCGCGCCGGGGCAATCAGTTCGGCCAAAGCCGACGACTCCTCGATCAGCGGGTCAATCCGCTGCTTGGAGTTGCGCTTGGCCATCTCCACCGTAGGCCAGACGGCCATCATCGGCCCCGGCGCGTGGTGGATGACGTAGCCGATCCAGTTCGAGCCCATCTCGGTCGCACCGAGTTGTGCGGCCTTCATGAACACCACCCGCTCGACCGGAGAGGTAGGCGACAGACAGTCCATGATCGCCCTCAGGTACGGCGTGCGGCTGGTACGCCAGCGCCCCGGCTCGGCAGACGCCTTGCTGGAGAGCATCCGGTGGCGATCTGACCATTCCGATACCGTGAGCAGCGGGTCGGGAGTGAGTCCATCGCGCCACGCCCGTTCGATTTCCTGGGCGCCTTCGTAGTCCATGGTGATCAATCCCCAGTCAATCAACTCTGGGGCGCAACTCGCCCAACTCAATCAAGTGCTCGCGCACGGCAGCTTCGAGCGCCACGTGCATCTGGTGCGCGTCGATGCCAAGCGTGGACGCCATCTGGCCGGAAACCCGCGCAGGCCAGTTCAACCACGCGTCACGCTCGATGCGTGCAAGGTGAAACACGTGGGCAATAGCCTGCGCACGGTCGACCACTTCTCTCTTTTTCTGGGCCAACACCAAGTTGGCGAGCTTTGCCTTGAGAACTTCGTTGACCGTGCGCGCCTGCAAGAGCGAGGTGCCGCTCGCCGACATCGGCGCTGTGCTGGCGTCGACAGCATCGCGCTGCGTTGCTGGTTCGTCCGTAGCGGCCACGCGCCGCACCCTCGCGGGGCTGACCTTCGCTGGCGCAGCGGCTCCGCGTGGCTGCAATGTGTTCTGTGCCCACTGAGCGTCCGCCGCGTCCGGATCAATCGTGCCGTCAGACAGCGGCGTGATCCGTCCGGTGTCGATGGCCTTTTTCACGGCCACGTGCGACACGCCACGGTGGCGCGCGTAGGCGCGAATCGAGAGTCCGTTCATGGCCTTCAGGGTCACCTTTACTCATTTGTTCGCCAATTTTTCAAATTCGTCCGCAGATTGAGCTTGGCTTCCATCGGGAACAGCGCGTTCATCACGTCAGGCAATCACCCACCCGAAAGGAACACGCCATGAGCCAGATCGACACCATCCTGACCCTGATCGCCCAGAAGCATCTCGGCATCGAAACCCTGGAAACACGCCGCTCGGACCGCCTGGACTTCCACGACACGGCGGTGTGGTGCCTCAAGGACGCGCTGGCAGCGGCCTTCCAGGCGGGCGTCGAGCATGCAAAGAAGACAAGGAACGCCAAGAAGTCGGTACCGGCCAAAAGCTGATCAAAAACCATCGAAGCCAAGCCGAAAGCGCTTGGCTTCACTCCTGAACAGCGCGTTCATCACATCGTCATCACCACCCCGAAGGAGCAGCAAATGACCACCACCCAACTCACCCCGGCCCAACACGCCATCCTTGCCTACGCCATCAACCACACCGCGGGCAAGATCGACTGGTTCCCCGAAAACATCAAAGGCGGCGCGCGCAAGAAGGTGCTCGACGGGATGTTCAACCGCGCCCTGATAACGCCCGATGGCGAGGGCTGGTGCGTCGCCGCCGAGGGCTACGACGCCTTGGGAATGAAGCGCCCCAAGATCCCGCAGCCGAAGCCGGAAGTCGATACCGAACTGGAGCAGGCTGTTGCCGCAGCCGAAGCGACGTGGACGCAAGCGCCGACACAGGCCAAGCCGCGCACGCGCGACAACAGCAAGCAGGCCGACGTGATCCGGATGCTGCAACGCCCCGAGGGGGCGACCATCGGCCAGATCTGCACCGCCACCGGCTGGCAGGCGCACACGGTGCGCGGTACCTTCGCCGGAGCATTCAAGAAAAAATTGGGCCTGACCATCGTCTCGGACAAGCCGCAGGGCGGCGAGCGGGTCTACCGCATCGCCTGATCAGAAAGATCGAGAAAGAGGCCAAGCGGCGCTTGGCTTCTCAATCGAACAGCGCGTTACTACCGGTGTCGAAACGATCAACCTCAAGGAGGGCCACAATGACCACCAACCAAATCCCTGCCACCCAGAACGAAGCCTGGGGCTTTTGGGGCACGATGAACGAGAACGCCAGCGCTGCGTGGCCGCTTGCCATGAACGCCATATCGGACGCCACCGGCCAGCCCCTGGAGTCGGTGCGGATTTTTCTTGACAGTTGCCACGGACGCCACTTTGCCGACGACGTCCAGAACGGGCTTTACGAGGGCAAGGCACTGGCGGACGCGATCAATGCCGCCACCCAACGCTGGATGGGCTGGACGATTGGCCGCCAGACCAGCAAGCAATACGGCATCCCGCGCGGTATGGCCTACCTCACGGGCTTCGTGATCCACTGCGCAATCATCGATGAGAGGGAAGCCGCCTGAACCCGCGACGCACTGATTTCCCTGCTCTGACTACACAGGCAGGACACAAACTCAGAACAGCCCTGGTAGTGTTCGGCCTTAGTACGAAGATCGTCTGAGAGAATGAGCACTGGACACTAACCAGAGAAGCAGGAGGGCGAGTGGCAATTGAACTGTGCCTGTTTGACTTGGACAACACACTGTTGCGAACGAGCGACTTGGAGCCTTTTAGAGGTAGAGACAACGTGGGCGTGACTTCCGCTGTGTACACCCAGAAATTGCGTGAGGCAGCATTTGGCCCGAATGCATCCAAGCGCCACCTCTATACAGCGGAACAACTGATTGCTCTTAGAACTCGGTTTCCTGGAATGCGTTGGGGAGTGTTTACACGATCACCCCGGCACTACGCAAACACCTTGCTGGACTTCGGATACCCAGAAATCAAATGGGACATTGTTATTGGCTACGAGGATGTCAGAAATACGAAACCGCATCCGGATGGAATCTGGATTGCAGCACGAGAGACTGATGTCGATTCTGTAGACAAGATTGCACTCATTGGTGATGAGAAAGTTGACGTCGTTTGTGCGTTTAGGGCAGGGTGTTGGTCATTCATCGATCAAACCACTTGGGAGCCGCGAACTAGCGAGCACTGGTGGGCTCTGGAGCGAGTGCCAGATGCTTTATTTAGAGGGGCAGACGAACTTGCCAACCTACTGGAAGCGCCCCTACTTGGCGCTCCGGAGCTTGAGTACCTTCTTGCGAATGAGGAGCTTGATGGACGACGGCAGCGGATCGACCAGATTAACCATTTTTTTCCAAGGTTCCTCGGAGGAGGATACGTTCCCATTAAAATAATGGGGCGTCTGTTCGGGGATCACGTGGATATCCAGCATAGGCGGAACTCGCATTTGCTGACCCAACAAATTCACGCCCTTAAGGAAGCCGCGACCTTTCCAGAGATTTGGGTAAAAGCCATCCAGCGTTTTTTAAATGCGGAGACGAGAGCGGGTGGCGAAGTGCTTGTGACCGTCATACCATTCAAGCCGGGGAGAAAGCCACGGCTCGAGTCTTTGCTAGCTCAGGTCGAAAAATCCTACCGTCCACCTGAAATCAGCTTCCGCCGACCTGCGACGGTTGAGTTTCTCGCTGATGTTCTGGCTTTCCGAAATGGCGCGGTATCCAGCCACGGCCACCACCTCAATGCTGACGAACGTTTCGCCAATGTGGGAGAAAATCTATACGTTAAGCGCCCCCTAGACATCAAGGGTAAGCATGTCATCGTGATCGATGATGTAGTTACCTCGGGTGCCACCCTCCTTTGGGCCAATCGCTATCTGATTCAAGCTGGTGCAAAGAGGGTCAGCTGCATGTCTCTATCTAAAGCCATAGGACCAAATTGAAAGAAATATCTGACGCCACTGGAAAGCTACTTGCGATGTCCATGTTGCCGGGGGTTGGTCCGGCCACGCTTCGAACCGCCTCGCAGGTATTTGGCTTCCATACTAAAACCGTTGCGCAAATAGCTTCGGAAGTACCTCGACTGCAATCTGCGATGTCGAGCAGTGCCTGGAGCGATGCGCTGGATAAGGCAGGTGAGCAAGCTGAGCTGGCTGAGCGAGAAGGATGCCAGATCTATTCGCCACTTGATGCGGAATACCCGGGACTTCTTGCGGCATCCAAGGATGACCCATTCCTCATATGGGTTCGCGGAACGCTTTCACCCACGCCGGAGAAGTCTGTCGCCATCATTGGCACTCGTGAACCTACAGATCATGGAAGGTTAATCACTCAACGAATTACCCGTTACTTCGTCGAACAAGGATGGAGCGTCGTCAGCGGCCTGGCTATTGGGTGTGATGGCATTGCTCATCAGGAAGCGTTGAATGCAGGAGGTCACACCGTAGCGATCCTAGCTCATGGGCTGCAGACCATTTCTCCTTCGAAAAATCGAAAATTAGCAGAAGATATTCTTAATGCTGGCGGCGCTTTACTCAGCCAATATCCGATTGGCCGCGAGGCGATTCCTCAACAATTCGTCCAGCGAGACAAGACGCAAGCTGGTATGGCTCAAGGCGTTGTGATGATCCAGTCCGATTTGCAGGGAGGTAGCCTTCACGCCTCGCGGGCTGCTTTGTCATATGGACGGTGGCTGGCAGTCCCATACCCCACCGAACAGGACCGCGCGAAAAACGAACCCAAGATTCAGGCCAACCTGCTGTTGGCTGATGGTACCGTGGGGGAGCGAGGAGAATTGCTGCGACTAAAAAATGGCGGTGGCTTAGACCGTGTACTCATTCTGCGCAGCAAGGAAGACTACACGCGCTGTCTGTTGTCCAACACAACGCCGAAACTCGAATTGCCGACTTCTCAGGGCAGTATATTTTAGCGAGCGAGAATTGCAGCATCACCAGTCATTTGGTTCTGCGAAGATCTTTCCATTTTCCTTTCGGGATGCCTGCTTTCCAGTCCAGTCTTGCCAGCGGCGCACGATCACGTCGACGTACTTGGGGTCGAGTTCGATCAGCCGCGCAATGCGGCCTGACTTCTCAGCGGCGATCAGCGTTGTTCCAGAGCCACCGAACGGGTCGAGAACCACGTTGCCAGGGCGGCTCGAATTGCGCATCGCGCGCTCGACCAACTCCACCGGCTTCATCGTCGGGTGCAAGTCGTTCTTCTGCGGCTTCTTGATGTTCCAGACGTCCCCCTGGTCGCGATCACCACACCAGTGGCGTGTCGCCCCCTCGGGCCATCCGTAGAGGATCGGCTCGTATTGGCGCTGGTAATCGGCACGACCCAACGTGAAGGTGTTCTTGGCCCAGATGATGAAAGTCGACCATTTGCCACCGGCGGCGCGGAAGGCAGCCTGCAGCACATCCAGTTCGCTGGAGGACATCGCCACGTAGATACCGCCCCGGCAATGGGCCACGGTGGGCGTCAGTGCCGCCAGCAGGAAGTCGTAGAACCCATCACCCAGGTTGTCGTTCAGGATCGCGCGATCCTTGCCGCGCATCTTGTCCTTGGCGCTGTTGGCGTAGTTCACGTTGTACGGCGGGTCGGTGAAGACCATGTCCGCCACGTCGCCCTGCATCAGCCGGTCGTAGCTCTCGGCCACGGTCGAGTCTCCGCATAGCAGTCGGTGCTGGCCCATGATCCAGACATCGCCCGGACGCGAGAAGGGTGTCTCGCTGACCTCGGGCACCGCATCCTCATCGGTCTGGCCTTCGTTGTCCTGCTCGTCGCCCGCGATCAGTTCGGCCAGCGCGTCGGCGTCAAACCCGGTGATGTCCAGATCGAAGCCTTCGAGCTGCAAGGCTTCCAGTTCGATCAGCAGCATCGCGTCATCCCAGCCCGCGTTCTCGGCGATGCGATTGTCTGCAATGACCAGGGCGCGGCGCTGGGTCGACGTCAGGTGATCGAGCACGACCACCGGTACCCGTTCCAGACCCAGCCTCTGGGCGGCGGCGAGACGACCGTGGCCAGCGACGATGATGCCGTCGCTGCCCGCCAGGATCGGATTGGTGAATCCGAACTCCGCGATGCTGGCGGCGATCTGCGCCACCTGCTCCTTGGAATGGGTACGCGCGTTGCGGGCGTAGGGCAGCAACTTGGCGGTCGGCCACTGTTCAATCTTGTCGGCCAGCCAGTTCATGCCACCACCTCGGCATCCGGGGTGGTGGCGCGCTCAGCGACTACCTGCTCGAAGGACTGACCGGTGGCGATCAAGCTGACCGGCACACCGGGGTGGTTCTGCTGGAAGCGTTTGATGGCGACGTCCACGTACTCCGCCGCGATTTCCACGCTGCGGCAGACGCGACCCGTGCGCTCGGCCGCCAGCATCGTGGTGCCGCTGCCGCCGAAGGGTTCGAACACGATGTCGCCAGCGTCGCTGTAGGCCTCGATCACGAACTCCGGCAGCGCCACCGGGAACACGGCGGGGTGGTCGATGTCCTGGCCGATCTTCCCCTTATGGCGCATCACGCGGATCACGCTGTCGGGGATGCGGGTGTCCTGTGTCGGCTGCCCCTTGTGCGTCCAGCCACCCACTTCGCCGTCCTTGCCACGCATTGCCGTGGACGAGCCATCGGCACGCAGGTGGGACTCTTGACCCGCATGTTTGCATGGGACGATCTTGTTGGGCTTGCGGCTTTCACGGTTGAAGTGAAAGACGAACTCAAAGCTCGGTGCCAGTCGGCCCTGCCAGTCGCCGGGCATCCCTGGCCCCTGATCCCAGACGTACCAGGCAAAGCGCCTCCACCCCTGCTGGCGCATCCAACCGAGCCAGGCGTCCCAATACGGGATCACCTCGTTGTCGCGGTGGATCAGGCCCAGGTTGACCAGCACCTGACCGTCGCCTGCCATCGGCAGGTGCGCGAACACGCCACGCATCAGGCCGTCCCAATCGGAGATGCCGCCGGAGTTGTAGTCGCGCTGGTTGCCGTAGGGTGGCGAGGTGAAGCACAGGCGAGAGAGGTCACCCTGCATCAGCGCAGCGACCACGTCCCGGTCGGTGGCGTCGCCACAGATCAGCCGGTGCGACCCGATGACCCAGACATCGCCGGGACGGGACACCGCCACGACAGGGGCATCCGGTACGTCGTCCGCCGCATCCGGTTCGTCGGCATCAGGCTCCGGGTCGGTACCGGCGTCGGTCACCTCACCCGTGAGCAGCGCCTCAATCTCAGCATCCTCGAAACCGGTCAGGGCAAGGTCGTACCCCGCGTCGGACAGCTCGGCGAGCTCCAAGGCCAGCATCTCTTCGTCCCAGCCGGCATCCAGCGCCAGCCGGTTATCGGCGATCACCAGCGCGCGCTTCTGCGCGACAGTCAGATGAGCCAGTTCGATCACCGGCACCTGATCCAGCCCCAGCTTGCGGGCAGCGGCCAGACGCCCGTGCCCAGCGATGATGCCGTTGTCGCCGTCGACGAGGATCGGGTTCGTCCAGCCGTACTCGACGATGCTGGCCGCGATCTTGGCGATCTGGCTCTCGGCGTGCGTGCGCGGATTGCGGGCGTAGGGAATCAGCGCCTCGACCTTGCGGTACTCGACGTTGAGCGTGTTCAAAGTAGAAGTCCCAAAAGCAAAACCCGCCGAGCGTTGCCGCCGGGCGGTTTGAGTGAATGAAGATTCTGGTGGGGTGGTAACTGCGCATGGGGGGTGGTAACCGGGGCCGGTAACCTAGCCGACTGGTAACCTTGCCCGAGCCCTGACGCTAAAAAAGCGTCGCGCTCGCGCCCCCCGCATTGGATTTTGGCGAGGAAGGACCCCTTTTTCCTCGGGGACCATCCCTCGGTCACGCAACTGTTGCGACCATAGCCGTGACTCTAGGTCAATTCAGGGTGAAATGGGACACCCCCTCAACGGCTGAGATTTGTCATCCCTCCGCAGCCGCATGCACCCGGCATCAAGGTCCTGCAACCTCGCTCAACTCCCCTACAGCTTGCCCTGTTCGTTGAGATGTTCTGCCAGTGTCTGCAGGGCACGTTGCCACTGACGATGTGCGGTCTTGGTGCAACAGGCAAAGCGAATACTGATCTCTCGCCAGCCATAGCGCTTGGCTCGCATCCACACCAGGTGGCGCTGCTCGACCTCCAGCCATTGCACCCAACGCATCGTCTCCAGCATCTGGTCGATGGCTTCGGGGCTCGGAGGGAAAGGTCGGTACACCTTTTCGTCGGCAGCAAAGGCTTCCCATTCGGTACGGACAAAGGCCGGCCAGCAGTTGAAGTAGCCCTGCACTCGGACCGGAGGCAATCGCCGTCCGGTCGTGGCTGCATCCTCCAGACGCGCCGCCACGTCCTCAATGGTCCAAGGGGTACGACGGTCAGCCATGGCGTGGCCCTCCATAGAGGCGTTCGCCGATGCGACGCACCACCTCCCTCTCGATGAAGTCCAAGCGCTCGTCAGACGCGTTGACGACCAGGATGTGTTGGTCACGCCAGCCACGCTCCTTGATGGCATCCAGATCGGTGGCTTGGGGCTGCAGGCTTCCAAGTGGGCAGCGGTAGTGGGGTGTTGGAACTTTCATGTCACACCTCCTGGGTTTCGATGGCCCAGTGCAGGATCGCCAGGGCATCGGCCTCGTTGTCGTCAACAGGGGCATGACCAAGCCGGCGCGCGGCAGCGACCATGTCGTCCTTGCTCGCGTTGCCCTTGCCGGTGGCGTGCTTCTTGATCGTGCCGACCGGCACTCCCTGGTACGGGATCTGGTGGTGTTCGCACCAGGCGGTCAGGTGTGCCATGAACCCACCGTATGCGTGAGCAGCATCAACACCAGCATGGCGTCGCACCTCTTCAAAGAACACCGCGTTCAATCCATCGGCCGACTGCTTGACCTCTGTGATCCAGCGCTTGAACCGCAGGTAACGCATTCCACCGCCCTCAAAGCGCTGCGGCTTGAAGAGCTCGGATCCGCTGGTGATACATCCATCACGGCCGAGCAGCGCCCAACCGGTCTGGGTTCCAAGGTCCAAGGCCAGGATTGAAGCGCCACCCACAGCGTGGGCAACACCGTCTCGACCGCCTGGACAACCTCCACGTAGGACAGAGGGAACCGCAGTTCCCTCTCCTACGTAGTAGGAGGGGGAGTTTTCGCCAACTGGAAATGGGGGAGAAACCCAACAACGGCGCGGGTTTGCGCCAGTTGGCAAGTTGGCAGCGTTGCCAACTTGCCAATTTGCCGACAACGTTGCAAGACGTTGATTTGAAACGGATTGAAGTTGGCAGGCCTTTGCCAACTTGCCGAAGTTGGCAAAAATCGAGGGGAAGTTGGCAACGTTTTTGCCAACTTGTCGGTGCGTGTTCATGCGGGCTCCTAAAGGTTGTTGATGTCGTCTTGGTAAACCCACACATCGGGGTTCTCGACCGGCAAAGCGGCCCCCGATTGCGGGCATTTGTAATGGGTGGGTTGGACGGTGAACTCGCGCAGTGGCACCTCGCCGGTATCGGGATCGGGCTCACCGGCGACCGTGCGCAGGACCATGGCTTCCACGCAGAGGTAGCCAAACTTGGTGCGGGCGGATGGCAGTTCGTAGTCCGAGGCGTTGCGGAAATACTTGATGTAGCCCTGCGTAGAGAGCGCTGACAAACGCTCACGGATCGTTCGCTCGCCACCCAGGCCCGCTTTCCCCTCGAACCCTTCGGCGAACTGGTTGGCCGTGTAACAGCGTCCCTGAGCGGCCTCATCAAACAGGATTTGCAGGATCACATCGCGTTTGCGACGGCGTTCTGCATCCAGGCGTTCGCCGTAGTCCTTCATCACGAGGCGGTCGTTGGCGTCGACCTCCCGCCACTCGCCGCTGATCTTGTCGACGTGTTTGAGCGGAATACCGGCGCCGTTGCGCAGCTCGAAGATGAGCTGGCGTGTCGTACGGGTCTCGTCGGGCCGGAACAGCAGCATCCCGGTCGAGTAGTAGCCGCGCAGGCTGCCGGCGCCCGCCAGAGCCTGGAACGGGTCTTCCTCGAACTGCTTCTTGCCGAGTTTCTTGGTGTGGTGGGCCAGGATCACCCCGGCATCTGGGTTGACCGCCTGACGAATTCGGTCAACACGTTGCGAGAGGAAGAACAGCATCGCGCCGTTGTCGTTTTCGCCACCGGCGTCGCCACCATCGAACACATTGCGGATGGGATCGATGGCGATGATGTCCGGAGGCTCGCCGCCAAACGCATTCGCAATGGCCGGAATGACCTGCGCGAGGCCAGCGTCGTCCAGCACGAGGCGCAGTTGGGGCGTGGCCACGAAATTCGAGCGGGCATCCAAGAGCCGGCTGGCCGGGATGCGCACCTCTTTGACCCGCTCACGCAGGTAGTGGTACTGCACCTCGGCCTGCAGGTAGAACACGCGCAGGGGTCGCGGTGGATGCATCCCGAGAAAGGCTGCGCCAGCAGCCATATGGGTCAGCCAAGCCAGCAGAAAGTCGCTCTTGCCAACCTTCGGCGCGCCGCCAAAGACCAGCATCCCTGCCGGCGTGAGCACGCGCGGAGAGATGAGATCAGGCGGCAGTGGGGAGTCGTCATCCAGCAACGCACCCAGCGTGAAGGTCGGCAGCATCGGCGACGCCGCCTTGACCACCCGCCGCTCGCCCTGCGCAATGAACTCGGAGCAGTCGAATCCCTCGGCAGCAGCATCGGCAGCGTCCCACTTGTCGGGCTTGTCCCATGGCGGCACCAGGATCGAAACGGAAGCACAGCCCGCCGCTACGCAAGCGCGTGCCGCGTTCTCGGCATAGTCCAAGCCTGGCGCATCGCGATCCGGCCAGATCAGCACGGAGCGTCGAGCCAGCGGACGCCAGTCGGTCTTGTCGATCGGCGCCTTCGCGCCGTTCATCGCGGTGGTCGCCGGGATGCCGCAAGCAATCAAGGCATCGGCGCACTTTTCGCCCTCGACCAAGACGACCAGTGAGGACTTGGTGATCGCCGGCAGGTTGTACAGAGGTCGCGGATCAGGCGCCCGCCACATCCGAGCTCGCACATCCCAAGGGCGGTACTCCTTGCCAGTCGGCGGGTCGTAGCGGTAGACGCAGGCGATCAGATCGCCATCTGGTGTCAGGTAGTCCCACTTTGCTGTGTAGGGACCAAGCTCATCGACGGCAACGGTGCGGACGGCGTGACGCGCCACGGACTGCGCAGGTAGGGCGATACCCAGCCATTGCCGGAGTTCTGTCGCCAGCCTCGGGAAGTCGTGTCGGGCGGAGAGTCCCTGGGAGCGTGCCCAAAGGTCGATGACATCACCGCCCTCGTCTGTGGCAAAGTCCTTCCACAGACCGCGACGGGGACCCTCGAGCTCGACAACCAGGCTCTTGCCAGGCGAGCCGTCGGCGTCGCCCACATAGAACTTGCCGCCCCGGATGCGGCCTTGCGGGAACAGGTAGTGCAAGACCGCTTCCAGCCGATCCAGCAGGCCGGTGCGCAGTGCCTCGGTGTCACTGATCAGATCCTCGCGCGGTTCGGCAGCGTCGTTGAAGTCCAGCCACACGATGTTGTTGCCCATCACGTCGCCCTCCAGCAACGGTCCTGCCAAAAGCAGAACTTGCATTCGACGTGGGTCGGTGTGGTGGCGTGGCGCGGCAGCAGCTCACCGGACTCGGATGCCGAGATCACCCGGACAGCCCGATCCGACATGCGCTGCGCCAGTCCACCGTCAAACGGCACCAGCTCGAACCAGATCTCCTGAGAATCCTTGTTGATGGCGGTGAACAGCGCAGGATTACGAGAGATGCCCGGAACCGTCGCTTCCATGTAGGCCTGGTAGATCGCCATCTGGGCGGCATAGACGGGCTTGGAACGAGCGACACCGTGCCTGACCGTATCGCGCCAAGACTTGTCGTTCATGGTCTTGCATTCCCACAGCGACGGGCACTGGAGCCCGAGATCACTGGGGGCGGCGTTGATCACGCCATCGACATGGCCCTGGATGCGGCCGCCTGCCACTGAGAAGCCAAACTGGCCGCCGTTGGCTTTGCGCGTGTACAGGTCGAACCCAGCCAAGCGCAACCAGCGAATGGCGACGTCTTCAAGTGCATGCCCAACTTCGAATACACGCAGGATGCGGCCCGGGATCTCTCGGCCAGGATCAACCGGGGTTCTCAGGTACTCGTACTGGAGCGCCCGCTCACAGGCGACACCGAGTCTCGACGCGCCGAGGTAGGTGCGTGATGCCTGGCCCTCACGATCCTTGGCAAGGGCGGCATCGATCAGGTCACTGATCTGTTCATGGACCTTGGGGCGGTGGTTGAAGTCCAGCATCAGAGCGGCACCCCCTTCGGAGATGTCTGGCCCTGGCGTGCCAGGCGTTCCTCCAGGAAAGCACGGTCCTTTGCGGCCATGCGCTCGTGCTCTTCGATCATCTGGTCCTGATATGCCGTGACCACGACGTCGATGAGGGTCAGTACCTCCTCTCGGGTGTAGTCCGCCAGCGGGCGCTCCATACCGATCGAGCCCACGTATTCACCCAGCGGCGACAAGCACGCGCGCATCGCGGCCAGCTCCATGTCACTCGGATCGATCATGCGAGCCTCCGTCTTGGTCATGAGCAGACAGAACGCGTCCTGACAACGGCGCGAACAGAACACCCACTTGTTTGAGTAGCGATTCGGGTCGCTCGGCTTGATCCGAGGGTTGAACCAGCCGTACCCCTTGGCCTTGCGGTAGCAGATCGCGCATTTCAAGCTGCCTCCCGCTGACCGTCGTTGGCCGCGACGACCAGACGCTGGATCGACGACTTGTTGAACTGGAAGGCCAACAGGGCCGATGCCTGGTAGCGGGTCATGCCGAAGTCCGCACGCATCTGCTCGGGGATGTAGCGCAACTGCTTTTCCGTGGGCGGCTCGTTGAGCCAGCGCCGGGTCTTGTAGGCGGAGTCGGCGGACTCGTGGTCGTTGAGCCAGTCGTCGGCCTTGGCCATGCAAACCGTGCGCTCGCCGACGGCCAGCAGGTGCGGCCTCAAGTCCTTCCCGCCACCGACGGCGTGCCAACGGCCATTGAGAAAGAAGATGCCGCCCCATGCGTTGAAGCCGGTGGCCATGAGCGCGTCGTCATGCCCGAACAGGTCGCACCAGCGGAAGTTGGAGCGTTTGAGCAGATCGATCTCGCTCATGACGAAGTCCGCCAGCACGCCCAGTTCCTGCGGCGCCCGCTCCCACACATGCCCACAGAGCGGGCACTCCATGCAGGCCAGCGGAACGATGGCGCCGCAATCTGGGCAGTCCTTGGTTGGCGCCTCACCTTCGCTCTGATGGCCGTCGAGGTTGATCTCTTGTTCGATCGAACCGTGCATCAAGCTGGCTGTGCCGAAGTCCAGGACAATGCACTCGGTCTTGATCACGCCCGGAAATTCCTCAGGGTCGACAGTGCGCAGCCCGCGACCGACCATCTGGATGAAGGTGGACTTGTAGGAGCTGGGCCGCAGCAGAACGACGCAGCTGGTGGGCGTGTAGTCGTAGCCTTCGGTGAGCACCGCCACGTTGACAACGACCTGAGCACGCCCGGTCTCGTAGTCCGCCAGGCGCGCTTTGCGATCCGAATCGGACAACTCGCCATGGACGAGCACGGCGTGCACGCCTGCGTCGACAAATGCATCGCAGACGTTTTGCGCATGGGCAACCGTCGAGCAGAAGACGATGGTCTTGCGCGACGACGCGTTCGCCTTCCAGTGTTTGATCACCGCTTCCGTGATCAGCCGCTTGTCGAGAATGGATGCGACTTCGTCCATGTCGAAGTCCATCGCGGTGCGGCGGACGTGGCGCAGTGCGTCCTGCACGCCGACGTCGATCACGAAGGTCCGCGGCGGAACAAGGTGCCCGGCCGCGATCATCTCGCCCAGCGTGATCTGATCGGCGACGTTGGAAAAGACCTCGCGCAGGCCCTTCCCGTCACCGCGATTCGGCGTGGCCGTCAGACCGCAGATGCCAGCGCGAGGATTGCGGGCCAGCACTGAGTCAATGACTGCACGGTAGGTCGGCGATGACGCATGGTGCGCTTCGTCGATCACGAGCAGATCCAAGGTGGGCATCTGGTCGAGATGAGCCTGACGCGACAGGGTCTGCACCATCGCGAACGTCGCCTGACCGCGCCAGGACTTCTCGTTGGCATCAAACACGGACGTGCTCATGCCAGGATTCACCCGCGCGAACTTCTCTCGGTTCTGGCCGGTCAGCTCGGTACGGTGGGCAAGGATGCAGGCTTTCGCATCGGGCTCGACCAACACCCTGCCGGTGACAGCCGACAGCATGATGGTCTTGCCCGATCCAGTCGGCGCAACAGCCAATGTGTTCCCATGCTCGTCAAGCGCAGCCAGGGTGCGCTCGACCAGGAGGGATTGACGGGGACGGAGCATCATGACCGTTGCCCTCCGTCACTGCGCCCAGCTGGGACGGCCCGGTGTGGGTGCCCGGCCGGTGGCCTGCGCGTAGGCGTTGCGTGCGCTGGGCGCCTGGGGAGCAGGTGCGGGCTGACGCGCTCCGCCCATCAGCGCCGCGTAGTCCTTGTGGTCCGGCGTGATGGCCGCCTTGATGACGCTCTTGTCCTGGCCGTTCTGGTCCTTGTCCCAGTCGACCTTGCCCAGGAACTCGATCCCATCGAGGTCGGCGAATCCGCTGATGCGTCGGGCGTTCTGCGCCGCCGGGCTGTTGTCGCCGGGATGGACGCCGCGCGCCGAGTTGAGGATCGCCTTGACGAAGGTGCGACCCATGTTGGCCCACTCCGGGCCCTTGGGGCTGTGCAGGCCGATCAGCGACCACATCTTGCGGCGGGCGAACTCACCCTCCATGACGACGAACTCGCAGTTCAGGTAGACCGAGCCGGTGTTGTCGTTGCGGGTGGCGTAGCCGCCAGTCCATCCTTGGGACGCGTCATCGAAGCCACCCGGGCGAATGGTCATGCGCACGCGGACCACGGTGCCCTTGGGGATCAGGTCGAAGGACGTCTGCTCTGAAGCGGAATTGAAGTCGAAGTAGGTCATGATCAGGACTCCTGAGTCGAAGTGGATTCGGGGGTGGAAGCGGCGTTGGGGCGAGCGAAATCGAGTCGCTCGATGGCGGGTTTGGCCGGGCCAGCGATCTTTTCCATCAGGCGGCCGAGATGCGGCTCCTCGATGGCGTCAAGCCGACCGGAACGGTCCTTCGCCGGGTAGTTCCATGGGTTCAGCGTGTGGCAGACGAATGCCCGGTAGCCACTGCCGTCGTCGGCCTTGAGTTCGGCCAGGGTCACGACCTCGTCGACGATCCCAGGCAGCTCGAGCCCGGTCTTGGAGCCGTCGATCTGCAGCGAGAAGATGCGGCGGTTGAAGTCGTCCAGGGCCTCATTCAGGATGCCGACGAACCACACGTTCTTGCGGCGCGTGTGCTGCAAGTGCGTGAGCCAGCCGATCATTTCCTGGCCCATCAAGCCGTAGGCGCCACGGCTGTCGGGCTTGCCGGTCTTCTCCGAGTAGGCTTGCGGCTGCCCCTTGCACCACTGCAGGCACAAACGTCCAGCCACGGTGATCGAGTCGACGAAAACGGTCTCGTACTTGTCCAGGACCGACGGATCGCCGAAGCGCGCGCACACGGCGTCGAAGTGGGCCTGGCTGTAGGGCTGGTCTTCGCGCAGTGCCGGGTTCGGGCCACCGATGAAGACCGCGAAGTCACGGCACTCCTGCCAAGTGCGGGGGCGGATCGTGTCGCCGGCCCAACCTTCGACTGCGAGATCGCCAGCCTCGAGGTCGAAGAACAAGGTGGCGGTGGGCTTCAGTGTCCAGAGCTGGGAGGTCTTGCCGATGCCGCTCTTGCCAACGAGTACGCCCTTGACGCCACGGCGTTCAGCCAGGCGCTGGTCGGCGGTGATGATGGGCAGGCTCATTTCCCGCCCCCTTCACCGCCCAGATCGGCAAATGCAGCGGCCACCGTGGTGACACCCAGCGCGCCGCGCTTACGGGCCAGGTCGTAGAGATCGCGCAGACCTTGGAGGCGGCGGTGGTGCATGCGGGACTCGGCTTCTATGCCCTGAATCGCGAAGGCCAGGTCGTCGACGGTCGCATCCTCCAACGGGCGCACCACTTCATCGGCACGATTGCCATCGAGGGCCGGAATGCGGATCGTCTCCGGCAGGTCCCGCAGGTACATCTCGGACTGCTTGAGCAGCAGCTCGATCAACGTGGATTTGGTTTTCATGGTGATCACTCCTGAATCAGTGAGAGGCGGAACCCGGGCCTGCCGGTCTTGAGCGTTCGCGCCGGGGCAAACGCGCTCTTCAGCGTCTCGGGCCAAGCGTTGAACTTGGTCTCGGAGATGCGGTAGCTGATCTCGACGTACTCGGCGGGGTCTTCGCCGTTGGCGGCGATGCGGCGGGTGATGTCGTTCAGCTTGGCTTGGTCCCACTCGACCTTCTTGGGCAGGTCGGCGGTGATGCGCACGTGGCCATCATCGAAATGCACGACACCGGTGTCCTTGCCGGCCGCCAGGCGCAGTTGGTGGGCACGCTGGGCGTACCGCAGATCCAGAGCGCGATCGACGTGTTCGACGATGGCCTTGGCGGCAGCCAGCAGATCGGCCGCATCGTTCTTCAGTTGGAACAGCGAATCGCTGGACCGCTCGGCGAGCTCGCCGGCTGGCGTGGCCAGCACTTGATCGGGGGTGAGGTGGCTCATGTCGCACCTCCCGCATCGGCGCGCTCGGACGTGCTCTTGCGCAGGCTGTCGGACTCGAAGGCCTCGACGTCCTCAAGGCGATAGAGAACTCGCCCCTGCAGTTTCAAAAAGACCGGACCGATTCCTTCGGACCGCCAGCGTTCCAGTGTGGCTTCGCTGACGTCCCAACGGTCCGCCAGTTGGCGTTGGTTGAGGTGTTTGACACTCACGTTTTTCTCCTTTCGGGTGGTTACGAAAACGTGAGGTCATCTTCAAATTCGGCATGTACGGGCGTCTGCCGCCGCCATGTACGGGCTGATGTGCGGGCACGGCCGCAGCGCGAGAAAGCGAGCCGCAGAAAGCAAAAAACCGCCCGAAGGCGGCTGTGCGTGGGGCGTCTGGCAGGTGCTGGTCAGTCCAGGTTGAATCCGTAGTGGCCGGCGCCGTCACCAGCGATGTAGTCCTCCCAGATCGAGTTTCCACTGAAGATGTTCTGGATGCGCTGGCTGCGACCGGACTTCTTCGTCCCGTACACCGCGCCCAAGATTTCATGGGCGGGAACCCAACGCCGCCCGTTTTCGAACTGCTCGAACAGATAGCTGACGACCGCAATCTGCCTGGGGCCCTTGATCGCCCAGGGCTTGTCGGACTTGGTGGCGATGACCAGCGAGTTGGTGTAGCGGTCGAATCTGACCGGCAGAGACTTTTCCAGCTTGCTGCCCGATGGGGCTAGCAGCAGCCGGTGGATCAGGTCGATGTCGAAGTGCGGCTTGAGGGCATGGTCGACCAGTGCACTCGCTATTGGGACGATGCGGTAAGCACGTGGCGGCGCAACGATGTCGGGCAGTGACTGACCGGTGGTGAAGATCAACCCCTGGTCGGGGAGCGACGCAGCACGGAAGTGCTGAAACACCGTGTCGGTCGATGACGAGAGACCTCGGACCAGCCAGGCGTCGACATGCGTGTCTGCTACGCGCATCTTGCCGAGGCGCCACAGGACACCGTCGATCGTCGGGGCCGTGATACCGCTTCGTTGCACCTGTGGAACGCCGAGCAGGTCCGCCAGGTACGTGAGCAGCTTCACGGCATCGACCGCATGGACGGCGACCAGATCAGCAGAGACGTACTTGGTGCGGAATGTCTCGGGGCACCGATAGCGATACTGCCCCGGATCATCGTCTTCCTCGATATCGACCGGAACGCACTCATCACCGCTGGCGGCCAGGTAGGTGCCTGCAAAGCCAATGCGCTCGGTCCATGCTGCGAGATCGCGCTTGGACAGCGCCGCCCGACGCGAGAGCTCCCAGCCAGGCATGCCATGCAGCCTCTGGCCACCGCCATCGGCAACGGCGTGGATCGATCGTTCGAACAGATCGATCTGCTCAAGCAGCGAGCGCGTCGACAGGTTCTTCTGCGACATCGCTGATCTCCTTCACCAGATTCCATTTCGCCAGCAGCCTGTCGCACAAGGCACGGTCCTTTTCGCGTTTGGTCTTGACGTTGCACTTGTTGTCGTCGCGCAGGATCACGGCAATCGTGCGTGCCCGTTCCTTGCCGACCTTCTTGATACGGATGGAAAGCTTCGCGTAGTTGATGTGGTGGTTGCGGAAGTCGAACGACAGAGAAATCAGGGAACGTGCGGCGGTGTAGATGTCGTCGACGTCCTTGGCCCAGATCTTCACCAGCAAAGAGCGATGGTTGGCGGTTGTGTAGCCGAGTTCGATCACCTTGACCGATGCCACGTCCTCGCCAACCAGATTGAAGCTGCGGGGCGCGGCAAGGCTCTGGTAGTCGTACTGCTTCAGCGGGATCTTGTCGCCGGTGAGGGGCGACTTCAGCAGCGAGGCCGCCACGATGCGCGCCAGCGCCTCGCGGCCGTCGGTGTCTTTGGACAAGACCTCCAGGTGGCCATTGGCGGGCTCGTAGGTGATGTGCGAGGACACAGCGCGAATCACCTCCTGCGGCACCAGTTCGCTGGCCTGGACCCGATCGATGATCTCGGGCGGGCGGTTGTGATGCACGCTGACCTGGTACAGATCGACGTCTTCGCCGGTGAGTGTGTCGGGGCGAAGCCGCTTGAAGATCTGGACGGCAACGGTGTCCGCTGCACAGCCAAGTTGATGGGCAACGGCCTGGTGGAAGACCTGGCGAGCCGCCGCGTCATCCAGGACCGTCAGGTCCTTGGGAGCCACATAGCCAGAGTAGCAGGAGGCGCTCTGGCGAAAGACGTCCGCCTGGCGGGCATTCAACGCTTCCTCGAACAGCGCGGGCGTGTTGATGTACAGCCACAGCGCGCGTTCGTACTGGTTAGGGATGGCTGCGAAGGCCGCCTTGGCATCGTCGCCGACGATGTCCTGGCTGATGCCCGCGATGACGTCCTGCCCTGCGCCGTCTGAGAGCAGCACGATGCGTTCAGCCACCTCCTCGATCTTCCGCCGCGCACTCAGGTCCTGGGCCGACAGGACGGACTCCATGACGGCGCGCTGTTCCTGCTTGCCCTGCTTCTTGTCCAGATCCGGCATTGCCAGACCGAACTCCCCCACCATGAATTCTCGGAAGACCGCCGGCGGCAGGTGGCCGAGCAGCTTGGACAGGTTTTCAGCATCGTTCATTGACATTCCCCCTTAGCAAGGTGTTGATTGGGTTGGCACCAGCCCGAGCCGCCCCATCTTGTTCTTGGGGGTTTCAGACCGTTTTTGTTCGGTGTACCGAACGATTGAGATTATTTCTGGTCGGATAAGGGTTTGTCAAGCAGGTACGTTTTCGTTCGGTATGGTGGTATTATTTTCGGCTTGGAGCAGACCAATTAGGAGCAATCGGTGCCATCACCCCTGGGCGACAAGATCCGCGCACTGCGGAAGCAGAAGAAGCTCAGCCTTGAACAACTGGCGGAGCTGACCGAATCCAGCAAGAGCTACATCTGGGAGCTGGAGAACAAGGACGACCCGAAGCCGTCAGCGGAGAAGATCGGCAAGATCGCCACAGTGCTAGAGGTCACGACCGAGTTCCTGCTCACCGAGTCGACGACGCCTCCTGGTGAAGAGGTCATCGACGAGGCCTTCTTCCGCAAGTACAAGAGCATGCCGGACGACACCAAAAAGCGGCTGCGCAAAATCCTCGACGCCTGGGACGACGACGAGTGACCGACCGCAAGCAGCCTATGGCGGAGGCCAACCGCATCTCGTCCATGCTCAACATGGTGCTGGGAGCGAACCGCTTCCCGGTCAAGGTCGACGAGGTCGCTCTGGAGTATTCCCGACAGTGCTTTGCCGACTCGCCCGTGGACAAGGTTCACGGTGAGGATCTGGACGGCATGGAGGGGATGCTTGCCACCAACAAGACGCGCTCGAAGTGGTTGATTGTCTACAACAGCTCCGTCCGGTCCGAGGGACGCAAACGTTTCACGATCGCGCACGAGTTCGGTCACTACATCCTGCACCGTCACGGCCAGGATCGGTTCCAGTGCGGTGATGACGACATCGAGACGGGTGATGGCAACGACCGGGACATTGAAACCGAGGCTGACAAGTTCGCGTCGACCCTGCTGATGCCACTGGACGATTTCCGCAAGCAAGTCGATGGCCAACCCGTCAGCTTCGACCTGCTGGGTCACTGCGCTGAACGCTATGGCGTGTCGCTGACGGCCGCCGCACTTAGGTGGACGGAGATCGCCGAGAAGCGCGCAGTCCTCGTGGCAAGCCGTGACGACCACCTCCTGTGGTCAAAGTCGAACCAGGCCGCCTTCAAGTCCGGCGCCTACTTCGCAACGCGCAAGAACACCATCGAGCTGCCTCAGGACGCTTTGGCGCACAGCAATAACCTCTTGGATGTGGGTGCTCAGACCCAATCGACGCGGGCGCAGACATGGTTCCCGCGCGAGCCAGCGTCCATGCCACTGACCGAAATGACCAGGGTCGCGGGCCAATACGACTACTCGCTGACGCTGCTGTTGATGCCGGACGCTGAGTGGCAGCGGCCACAGCATGACGATGGCGAACCCGAGGAGGACACCTTCGATCGGTTCATCCGAAACGGCCAGCACCCCGTTCGGTAGTCCATGGACGATCACTCATGACCACGCACAAGTGGCAATTCAGCACCCGCTTCCGCCGTCACGCCTTTGGCTGGCGATCAGACACGCCGATCCAGCGAATCAAAGAAGCGCTCGCTGAAGTCAAGGCGGTCGCGCGTAAGGAACCGGCGATCGCGGCCGAGGGTGCCGTGACCCTGCTAGAGAAGCTGTCGCCAGCGCTGGAGCAGGTCGACAGCTCTTCCGGGGCCCTGGGCACCGCAGTGAACCGGGCCATTGAAACCTTGGTGCCCATCATCGCCAAAGCCGATGTCGATCGGCGCGTTCGACAGCGTTGGCTGGAACGCCTGTGGCAGGCCTTGCAGGACGACGAGATCCCCTACATCGAATCCCTCGGCGAGCACTGGGGCGAGCTGTGCGGCACCCCGGAACTGGCCGTGGTGTGGATCGACGAATTCCTGCCTCTTGTCGAACACGTCTGGAGCCCTCGATCCACCGGTCACGGGTTCTTCAAGGGGACGAGCGCATGCCTTGCGTCGCTGTATGCCGCTGGTCGCCACGATCAACTGCTCGCGCTGCTGGAGAGGGCGCCGTTTAAGTGGTGGCACGACCGCAAGTGGGGCGTCAAAGCACTGGTGGCGACGGGCAAAAAAGCGGAGGCGATTCGTTACGCCGAGCAATCGCGCAGCCTGAACGATCCGATCTGGCAGATCGCCGAGGCGTGCGAGGACATCCTGCTGTCGTCGGGACTGGCCGACGATGCATACCGGCGCTACGCGATCGAAGCCAACCAAGGTACGACCAACCTGGCCACCTTCCGGGCCATCGCCAAGAAGTACCCGAGCACGCCACCAGAGCAGATCTTGCGCGACTTGGTTGCCAGCAGGCCAGGCGCCGAAGGCAAGTGGTTCGCGGCCGCCAAGGATGCCGGACTGTTCAACGTCGCTATCGAGCTGGCGACCACCAGCCCTACCGATCCGCGCACGCTGGCCCGAGCGGCCAGAGACTTTGCCGAGAGCCAGCCTGAGTTTGCAGTTGCTGCCGGCCTTGCTTCGCTGCGTTGGATCGCGCTCGGGCACGGCTTCGAAATCACCGAGGCCGATGTGCTCGACCCCTACTCGGCCGTCATGAGGGCGGCATCAACTGCAGGCTTGGACGCGCAGCAGATCAAGACTCGGATCAGGGATCTGCTGGCCTCAACGCCCACCGGCAACCAGCTCATTAAGTCCGTCCTGGCCAATCACCTGGCCACCTGATTCGGTCTCGTTTTCGTAGGAGCCAGCGCCAGCACGCAGGCGCTCGAAACTCCCTCATGGTGTCGGTGAGGGTTCGTCCGGAAAATTTCGCTATTCAAGCGAGTTTGATGGACAGGACCGATACCGATGCATGAAATCAACCAAATACCCCCCGACCGGATGACCCCTGAGCAGCGTCGGCGCGAGATCGCGTCGCTGCTCGCCAATGGGCTCGTCCGCCTTCGCAGCGCCGACGCTCGCCCGTCCACAGAGACGGCCACTGAGAGCGAGTTTGAGCTTGGCTTTTCTGGCCACCAGCGCGTTCATACAGACCCCGTCAACAACACCAAAACGGAGTCCTGATGAGCACGCCTGCAAAACCCAACACCAGCAACTTCATAGCGCCACCATCGGTGGCCTCACAGATCGCGCAATTGCCCGAGCTGCCCATGCCGGAAATCAAATCGCTCTGGCAAAGGCTCTTCGGCAACAACGTGCCCAACCACAACCGGCAGTTCTTGGAGCGGCGAATTGCCTACCGCCTCCAAGAGGTCGAATTCCGCAAGTTCGACGCCGCCCTGCTAGATCGCAACAAACGCCGCATCGCATCCTTGCTCGAGACCGGCAAGATCAAGAAACGCGACCGTGACTACCGGCCGCCAGCGGGCACTTTGCTCACCCGTGAGTACCAGGGTATCGAACACCGCGTCATCGTGACCCAGGACGGACAGTACGACTTCCAGGGCAGGATGTACCCGAGCCTGTCGATGATCGCTCGGGAGATCACTGGCACCCGGTGGTCTGGGCCCCTGTTCTTCGGTTTGAAGGCATTGGCATCTCCCAAGACAGCAGCCAGGAGAGGGGCACAGCGATGAGCGAAGTTCTGAAACGCCGCTTGCGCTGCGCCGTTTACACGCGCAAGTCCACCGACGAGGGGCTGGACCAGGAATACAACTCGATCGACGCACAGCGCGATGCGGGGCACGCCTATATCGCCAGCCAGCGCGCCGAGGGCTGGATTCCGGTCGCAGACGACTACGATGACCCGGCCTTCTCGGGCGGCAACATGGAGCGCCCAGCACTTCGACGGATGATGGCCGACATCGAGGCAGGCAAGATCGATGTGGTCGTCATCTACAAGATCGACCGTCTGACGCGGAGCCTCGCGGACTTCTCCAAGATGGTCGAGGTGTTCGAGCGCTACGGCGTCTCCTTCGTGTCCGTCACCCAGCAGTTCAACACCACCACGTCGATGGGGCGGTTGATGCTGAACATCCTGCTGTCCTTTGCGCAGTTCGAGAGGGAGGTCACTGGCGAACGGATCCGCGACAAGATCGCCGCCAGCAAGCGCAAGGGCATGTGGATGGGCGGCGTGCCTCCCATTGGATATGACGTCGAGAACCGGCGTCTGGTGCCCAACGAACGCGAGGCCAAGCTGATCCGGCACATCTTTCAGCGCTTCGTTGAACTGGGCTCTGGCACTATGTTGGTCAAGGAGTTGAAGCTCGATGGCGTGACGTCCAAGGCGTGGACAACGCAGGACGGCAAGACCCGCGATGGCAAGCCGATCGACAAGGGGCTGATCTACAAGCTGCTCAACAACCGGACGTACCTGGGCGAGCTGCGCCACAAGGAGCAGTGGTACCAGGCCGAGCATCCACCGATCATCGACCGTGAGCTGTGGGACCAGGTGCACGCCATCCTTGCCACCAATGGTCGGGTTCGCGGCAACGCGACGCGGGCCACCGTGCCGTACCTGCTCAAGGGCATCGTGTTCGGCAACGACGGCCGCGCCTTGTCGCCGTTTCACACCACCAAGAAGAACGGCCGCCGCTACCGCTACTACGTGCCGCAGCGCGAGAACAAGGAACACGCGGGCGCGTCTGGACTGCCACGGCTGCCGGCAGGAGAACTCGAGTCCGCCGTGATGGACCAATTGCGCGCGGTCCTGCGCTCACCCAATCTCCTGGGCGATGTCCTGCCACGCGCGATCAAACTCGACCCCAGCCTTGATGAGGCCAAGGTCACTGTCGCGATGACGCGGCTCGATGCCATCTGGGACCAGCTTTTCCCGGCCGAGCAGACGCGCATCGTCAAGCTGTTGGTGGAGAAGGTGATCGTCTCACCCAACGACCTGGAGGTGCGACTGCGCGCAAATGGCATCGAACGTTTGGTGCTGGAACTCAAGCCTGCGGCCGCGCCCAATACCGAGGAGGCATTGGCATGAGTGAGATACGCATCCACAGGACAGGCACACCGGATGTCATCGAGGCCAGCGACGGTCGGTTGACCTTATCGGTACCAATCCGGATCAAGCGGCGCAGCGGGCGAAAGTTGGTCACACTGCCGATCGACCCGGCGACGGGCGAACCCGCCAAGGCCAGGCCCTGGGACACGGCCACCACGCCGTTGCAGTTGGCACTGGCCAGGGGGCACCGCTGGCTGGCCATGCTGGAGTCGGGCGAGGCCAAGTCGCTCAAGGAGATCGCCGCCAGGGAAGGGATCGACAACAGCTACGTCAGCCGGATGGTCAACCTGACCACGCTGGCGCCGGACATCGTGGCCGCCATCCTGGACGACGGGATGCCCAACCATGTGACGCTGTTTGACCTAGCGGTCGATCCGCCTGCACTGTGGGACAAGCAGAGAGAAAAACTCAACGCGACCCAGCGATAGCCACACTGTCATAGGACCCTTCGATCACCTACAGCCGCAAGCCAGGCAAGAACTCGACGCCGGTTCGCTGGACCAACTCTCGGTAACTGATAGGCCGGCCAACCCTCTCGCCTTCTCGGTTCTCCTGCCAGTGCGCCCAGGCTCGGTTGGTGGTCTGGTCGTACACCAACTTGAAGAGGTAGGTCGGCACCCGAACACCGTTTTGTCCGATTTTTGGGCTCTCAGGGGTGAACACAGGCCCGGTGATGACAAACACATCGCCCTTGGCCCGACGTACATAGTGCCGCGTGTCCTGCTCGATCTTTGCCCAGGCACCGCCATTGTGCTGAATGTCCTGGGGCACCATGTTGGCCAGACTGAAACTCTGCGCCATGGCGGTCGGCGTGGGCATGTCTCCGGCAGGTGCCATGTGACCCCGGGAATAGCCTGAACGCTTGTAGTCCTCCAGTTCTGCACGCTCAGCGCTCGGGAGTCGGGCGTCGGCGAAGAATTTGGTTGCACGCTTTTCGTCAGCGTCCTCGATGCTGCGACGGTTCAGGCGCTGCGCCACATAGACCGGTGTCTTGGTCTCCCCGCTGTGCAGAATGGCAAACGCCTCGTAGCAGAGCTCCCTTAACTTCGGGCGTGGAGCCACGGCAGGCGCATTGCCGTTGACAAAGAACTGCGGGCACTGGGCAAAGCTGGTCGGGTGTCCCGATGCGCTATCCAGGGCTTCAAATACAGTGACTCGGGCATGAGCAGTGGTAGCCAAGCACAATGCGAGGCTGGCGGCCAGCCGCAGCATGTGCGACCAATATGTGTGATGTTTCGCTTCGTTCATTCGGTCTATCGAGAGCCGGGGACATCAGATGTCGACATAGGCTGGGTGGAGGATGTAAATTCTCCCGAAACATCGAGTCATGATCTATGCCAAAGTTCTTTGCGCCACGCCAGTACGAAAATCCTCTGACAGAACAGGGCCGCGCTCGGACAATTGCCGCGTTTCATGTAGCCCAGGGGAACGCCGATACCCTCACCGAGGCAGAAATGAGGCGCGATCTCCTGAACAAGCTTATGAGTCCCCGGGCCGTTGGCTACTGGCTCAACGATAAAGAATGGCTGCGGTCCAGTAGAAAAGTTGGACGCATCGAACTGCTTTGCCTCACAGACGATGGGCTCCGCACCTGTGCCAATAGCGTCGCAGGCGGTAGTGAGGTACCAACTACCCCAGAGTTGGTTTCGAACCGCCGTCAGCTAATGGTTGCCGGTGGTGCTGGGCACGATGAGATTTCGCTTCCACCGATCCCCGATCAAGTCAGTTAGCTACCGATCTTTGAAACTGGCAAGACTCGATGACAAGTAGGAGGCATCCAGCGGCCAGAGGCGGCGCGGCTTCTATCCCCTGCCAATGCCAAAAAATAACCACTCGATTCGTCCACGGGTAAGTTCTTGATTTTTATGGCTCTGAACCGGTACCTCTGTGGACTTCGGGCCTTTCAAAGAGAGCGGAGCCGGGGAGAAGAATGACCCAGAGAGAGCGAAACGGGGCCTGTAAAAGGTGACTAGGCTGAGTGGCGAAGTCCGTAAGTTTCCGCAGGAACCCGCGCAAACACGCGGGTTCTGGCGCGATCAGGCAAGAAAAAACCCCAACCGAGAACGGTTGGGGTTTCATGATTGGTGGTGCTGAGGCGACGCCACGCGGCCTATCACGGCTGCCATGAGCCCCTATGAGCACCAATCAACAATGATTGTAGGCCGATCCCGCCAGAAGCTGCAAATCCCACCTCGTGCAACGCGAGACTTGCGGACGCCGGTTCAATCCCCAAACGCGGAATCGAACTCACGCCCGATCCCAGCAATTACCGTCTGGCTCACCCTATGAGCCTGTCATCTTGGAAAATTCTTCGTAAATCAGCCATCTGCGGTTGTTGCCTTGAAAATTTTGCACTATCCTGTCGTGGTTTGCTCCAAATTGGCGATTACTATGTCTAAAAGTACCAGCGAGGGCGAGATCCTCACCATCAAGCAGGTCGCCGACTACCTGAAGGTCACGGAGCGGACGATCTACAGGTTGGCAGCCGCCAAGCAGATCCCTGCCTTCAAGGTTGGTGGGAGCTGGCGGTTCTCACGAGCAGACATCGATAGCTGGATCAAGCAGCAGTCGATGGAGGGGCTCGAAACCAGCCGTGAACAAGATGGCGACGCCACTGGCCAACCGAACAATGGGGAGCGAAAGTAATGCTTGGACTGACTCTACGAGAAGAATTTCGAGGCAAACGCCTCAAAGGGACAGCCATTGAGCTCTCCAACGACACGAACACCGGCGCGACTCAGATCGCAGCCCAGGAGTTTTTGGAGATCACGTATCCGACCCACGATCTGCTGAAAGGAATCGAGGCGGTCGGCCCGAACCAAGGGCGTCCGGTCGTGGTGATCGGCGAGCGGGGCCTCGGTAAGTCTCACTTGATGGCCGCGCTGTACCACGCAGTCAACGATGCGACCTCGACGGGTGCATGGCTGAACTCCTGGGCCACCACCTTAGGTGATCCGCAGATCAGCAAAATCGGGCTGCGCAGCGGAATGACGGTGATCGGCGAGAGCCTTCACCGGCAGCGCTTCAAGTTTCTTTGGGACTTGCTGTTCGAGCGCCATCCCCACGGCACATACATCAAGGGCAAGTGGGAGGGCATGGGCGCGGCCAAAACCGACATCCCGTCTGACAAGCTGATCCTCGAGCTGTTGCAGCACACGCCGACGATGCTGCTGCTGGACGAATTCCAGACTTGGTACGACGGCCTGACCAACACCAAGCAGTACCCCTGGAAGAACTGGGCGTTCAACTTCATCCAGATCCTGTCCGAGATCGCCAAGGAGCATCCGGAACTGCTGGTGCTCGTGATTTCGGTTCGCAACGGTGGCAGCGACGCTTACCAGCAAGTGCATCGCGTCAATCCGGTCGCCATCGACTTCATGGCGGGCGGCAACCCCGAGCGGGTCCAGCAGGACCGACGCCGGATGCTGCTGCACCGCCTGTTCACCAACCGGCTACAGATCACCAAGCCCCAGATCGCTTCGCTCATTGAATCTCACGTGACGGAGAGCTTGCGCTTGATGGAGGTGCCCACCGCTGAGCACGAGCGAAAGCGCAAGGAATTCTTGGTCTCCTGGCCGTTTGCCCCGCATCTGCTGCGCCTGCTTGAAGAACAGGTACTCATTGCCACCGACGCGCAGGAAACGCGCGACATGATTCGCATCCTCGCCAACCTCTACAAGAGTCGTGGCGAAGCGGCTCCGGTGCTCACGGCTGCGGACTTCCGTCTTGATGACGATGCTTCGGGTATCGGCGCGCTGCTCGACTCCGTCTCCAACGAGCACCACCGCACGCTGCGCGCCAAGGCCCAGCAGAACATCATTTCGGTCACCGAGGCTGTGTCCGACCACGCCAACCTTGCCCCGCACCTCCAGGAGATCGTGGGCGCTTTGTGGCTGCGATCCATTGCTGTCGGCAACTTGGCTGGTGCCGAACCGGCAATGCTGCAGGTGGACATCACACGCACCAAAGCCGTCGATGACAACGCGTTCCAGGTCGAGCTGGCGACTATCGTCGAGAACAGCTTCAACATCCACCAAGACGGCCCCCGGCTGGTCTTCAAGGAGGAAGAAAACCCTCGGGCCAAGCTGATGGCTTGTGCTCGCAACGACAAGCTGTTCACCGATGGCTCTGACCAAGCCCAACTTGCCAAGCAGGTTCGTTACGTGATTGGGGGCACCGACGAGGTCGCCAAGACCTTCCGTGTGATCGCGCTGCCGAAGGCTTGGCAGACCGATCCTTGGGTCAGTCTGGATGAAGCTGAGCAACCGGAGCGCTGGGACGACCGCCTGCCTGTTCTGGTGCTGCCAGAGGAACCGGACAACATCGACCAGCGCCTGGGCCGCTGGATCAAAGATCATCTGCAGAAGCGCCGCAACACCATCCGCTTCCTGCTGCCGCGATCCGGCTCCACCAATGCCTTCCAGGATCGCGACCTGCTGATCCTCGCGCGTGCCGAGATGAAGGCGCAGGAATGGAGCGGCCAGAACCCCGAGTACAAGAAGCTGCACACCGAATACCAGGGTGCGCTGCGCGACATCCTGAAAAAGCGCTTCGACCGTTTCGCGGTGCTGCATCGCTGGAATTTCGCCGATCCGAGCCAGTGCGTATTCAGCGTCGAGAGCCTGAAAAAGCAAGGTGCTCAGATCCCCGAAGGCATCGAGGAGGCGCTGATCAACGACCTGTTCGTGCCCGAAGACTTTGAAGACCTTGTGCTCGAAGCTGCGGCAGACAACTCGGCCGTTGGCAAGCTGCTGCGCGAGCTGCAAGAACCACGTCCTGCTGGCCAAGACTGCATCCCTTGGCTTGGCGAAACCGCAATGAAGGAACGCATCCTGCGGCTGTGTGCGCGGGGCAAGATCGCCATCAACTTGCGCGGCCTTGAGTACCTGCAGACCCAGCCGGGCGAGGACGAAGATTCAGCCTGGAAACGCCTGCGCCCCAAGCTGTCGTATACCGGCCGCCAGCTCGATGAAGTGTTCCTGATGGAGCCCTCGGCGGTACCGACTACGGGTGGCACAACGCCCCCCGCGCCTCAACCAACGCCAACTGGCGGCGGCGAAGGCGGTGGCCTGTGGGGTGGTGGCACAACGCCACCGCCGCCCCCACCGGGCGGTGAAACGACACCGGGAGGTGGCACGCCTCCGCCGGGTGGCGGAATCTTCGGCGGTGGCTCTACCACTGGCGGCAAGCCCCGTATTCCGCTGAGCAACCCTGCAACCTCTCCCTTGAATCTGATCGGCAAGCTTGAGGGCTGGGGCATTGGCCCGGCCACCCCCGTCGCCGAAGTCTCGATCAAGGTGTCGGCAGCGACCGGGGCGCAACTCAAGGAACTGCTCAAGAAGCTGCCTGACGGCATGACCTTTGAGCTCAGCCTTGAGAAAGAGGACAAGTGATGGCACTCGACGTCGGGGTATTGAACAGCCTGACTAAAGGCTCTGCCGAGGACGCGTGGCGCGTCATCATCAACAACGCGGTCGAGATCGCGTCCAAGCCGCTGGCTCCAGGCAATGCACCCAGTGAGGTCATCAAGCGCGACCGCGAAATCGGCACTCTTGACCACTTCCTGTCCTCCACCGGCTGGGACTTGTGGCAAACCTTCGGCGACACCGTCGAGCGCACCTCGGATCGACTGGCACGCTGGTGGACAGAGCCCTACAGCGCCAAAGCGGTGTTGGTGCTCGATGGTCTGTCTCTGCGTGAACTACCTTGGCTTTTGCAGGGTGCCAAGGAGCGCGGCTTCACGCTGCACGAGGTGTCCGCCAACGCATCCGAACTGCCTGGTGAAACCAACCAATTCGCGCAGGCGTTGGGCTTCGGCAGCCGCAGCCAACTTCAGAACAACGGCGGCGGACTTGCCCATAAGCTGCAACCGACGCACACCGAGTGTGTCGATATGCCGTGGAAGGATTGCGAGAGCCTGATCAACGGCTCGCCGAACTGGGTGTTCTGGCACCACTGGCCCGATAGCAAGGTCCACGATGGATCAGGAGCTGGCCAGGGCCTCGACACGCTGACCCGCGACGCCGCCGACCAACTTGGCAGCGATGACTTCTGGGCTTTCGTCGAGCGCTTGGCCACCGGTCGGCGTCTGGTCATCACATCCGACCACGGCTACGCAGCCACAGGCTACTTCCCTGACGCAGATGGCGAGGTCGGTCAGTTCCTCAAGAAAACATTCGCCAGCGGGCGCAGCGCCAAGGGCACCGGTGAGACCGGCCCCTTCGTGCCACCCGTGGCACTGCAAATCAACAGCCCGCACGGCGCTCACCTCCTAGCCGTCGGACGCTGGAAGTGGAAAAGCCAAGGCGGCTACCCGACGTTGACGCACGGCGGCCTCTCATTGCTCGAGGTGCTGTCGCCCTTCGTCGAGCTCACAAAATAAGGAAACCGCTGTATGGCCACCAAAAAAGAACAATTTGCGCAAGAAGTCGCCAAGGCCGTAGGTGCTGGCAAGTCGATTGCATTTGAAACTGTCGACTTTAATGACCCGAACCGTCCAAAGACCTGCATTGAGGTCGATTTCCCAATACTTCCAATAAACCAGATCGCTGCTGTTGAGTCTTCATCCGGTGCTGCGACGAAGCCGATCTACCAAATGTCAAAGTGGTGGGCGCGCAGACCGTCAAGTGTTTTCAGATCAATGCTTTTGGCTGCAGCCACAAAAGCGCCGGACGACGCCCTGCAAACCTCAAAGCTGGTTTGGGAAAATTATTATTCAAACATTCAGAAGAAGAACTCGTTCAAAGACTTGAAGGTAGTCGATATCTTCATGGGAGGCGGAACTACCCTAGTCGAGGGAGCCCGTCTCGGAATGCAAATGATCGGAAATGACTTGAACCCCGTCGCGTGGTTCGTGGTCAAGCAAGAGCTCGCAAATGTCAATCTGGATGAAGTTAAGAGACTGCTTGCGGATATAGAGGCAGAAGTCAAGCCGCAGATCATGCCGTACTACTATTGCGACGGCCCGAACGGTGAAAAAGGCAAGTGGACACACTTGCCTACAAAACGCGTGATGGCCCTCGATTTCGATCCTCTTAGTCTCTCTCAAGAGCAGCGCGGCGAATACAGCTACGACGGCCCAGAAATCATTTACACGTTTTGGGCCAAGCACGGCCCATGTCAGGTGACAGGTTGCGGCCACCGCACTCCGATCATGACAAGCCCAGTAATGGCGGTGAAAACGCTAACCGTTAAGCACTGGGAGCATACCTGCGGCAAGTGTGGGGGCGAATTTCACGTCGAGGAAGATGCAACTCGCATGGCACCCGATGTGCCTCTGTATGTTGCCCCGTCGGAATATCCATTCACAGTGCTAGACCGAAGAAAAGGTGTTGAATGCCCGCATTGCGGCCACACCGCATTGGTAAATCTTGGGAAGGGAAAGAATAAGAAGGTCGAACTCAGCCTGCTCGTACATCCGCAATGGCTGGCAGGCAGTCCCAAACAAGATTCCAAAGGTCAATTGTTCGGAGGGTCTATTCAGGATGATGCGCCATCTTCATCACGGTGGAATGCGGAGCGATCTTCGAAGATCCGCCTCTTGGAGGTGCGAGGTGTATTGCCCGAAACTGTCACTTGTCCCGAGACCAAGGTAACGTTCCAAAGTGGCAAGGACGGAGGGACCGTACCTCGTAAGTCCCACTATGCCTGCGGCGCTTGCGGAACAGTCCAAGACGTTCTGGAGACAGTGAAAGCATCGGGGAAGACCGGGCCAGCTGCGGGTTACGCGATACAGGCCTACTCACGTTCACGCGATTCAAGTGGTGTCCCTTATGGCGGACGGTTTTTCGCGCCATTCACCAACTTGCAGGCGCGACAGAATGATGCTGTATTGACGGAATGGGAATCCAGAAAGGATGCAGATCTCGCGCCCTATTGGCCGAAGTCTGAACTTCCCTACGGCTTTATGACCCATCACCTTCAAGGAGGTGTTCCCAATCATGGATTCACTCACTGGTGGACGATGTTTAACCAACGTCAACTGCTAGTGCATGCGCTGCTTCTAAAGGCAATTCATAAAGCAGGCGGTGACACCCACAAGTGGGAAACCCGAGAATTTGTGCTCGGTGCATTCCAGCAGTTCTTAAGATTTAACTGCATGTTCACCGTTTATCACCCTAACAATGATCAGGCAACTAAACATTTCGCAAACAATAACTTCCACCCAAGAAATACATTGTTGGAAGTATCTGTGTTCGCGCCCATTGGTGACGGGCGATGGACATCTGCGGGAGATGCCATCATTGACGGTGCTGCTTGGAGGCACGATCCCTGGGATCTCGTACCAGCCGCTCAATTAGCCAGCAAGGGGATTGAGATCTCCGGCAAGACTGAAAAGGTTTTTCCTAACGATCCACCGGTTCAAAAGAATGTATCCCTGAGCTGCGGCACTTCGAGTGATCTGCAACAAATCGGTACAAGTTCGATCGACTTGGTGATAACCGACCCTCCCTTCGGAGGACTCGTCCACTATTCCGAGTTATCGGATTTCTTTTATGTCTGGCTGCGATTGCTCCTCAAGGACAAGTATCCAGATATATTTTCCAATGAATACACTCCAAAATCGCTTGAAGCGGTCACAAATCCAGCTCGCGAACCTGAAGACCCTGACGCTTTCTATCAACGCCTTCTGACGCAATGTTGGCGTGAAGCTCATCGCATCTTAAAACCTGGCGGAATACTAGCGTTCACGTTTCACCACAGCGAAGATGAGCCTTGGGTTGCTGTGCTTGAGTCTCTCTTCGATGCTGGCTATTACCTTGAAGCGACTTATCCGATTAGGGCAGATACCGCAATGGACTCTGGCCAATTTGGATCGAAGACCATTGAGTACGACATTATCCACGTGTGCCGCAAACGCACGGAAGAGCCTAAGCCGGTAAGTTGGGGCCGAATGCGCCGCGAGGTGATGGCAGATGTGCGTCAGTTGCAGGGAATGTTAGAAAACCACGCCAAGGAAGGTTTACCCGCCGCCGACATTCAGGTGATCCGGCGCGGCAAGGCCCTCGAATACTTTTCTCGGCATTACGGCAAAGTCTACGTAGACGAGGGACGGACTATCTCCGTCAAGGATGCTCTAGTTGGTATCAATCAGCTGATTGACGAGGACGCTGATAAGGGCAAGGAGCCCCCGCCTGTAAATGCGGAGCCGATCACGCGCCAATTTCTGAGAATCTTCAAGGGACAGACAAGTGTTGATCGCGACCAGATGCAAAAGCTCATGCGCGGTTCTGGCATCGCCCCTGACGAATTTGAACAGCGAGGCTGGTGCGCGGAAAAGAGCAAAGTTTTCACAAGGGTCAATCCACTGGACTTCGCGCGCGAATGGTCTGGCAAACACAAGCGCCGCTTGACCTCAGACCTGGATCAGGCACTGGTGCTTATTGGAGCTTGTTTCGATAGCAGCGGTATCAATGCCTCCGATACCTTCGCGTTCAGCGATCTCGGTACCGCTGGCCACCGCACCGCTGTCGATCAGTTGTTGCCAATAGATGCCGCGCCCCAGGGCCTTGAGCAGGGGTTGATCCTGTTCGGGGGCGAGCACCGGCGTTTCAGTGACGGCGACTGGCTGGCTGACCCCGTCCGGGGCCACGATCACTTTCTTAATGCCCCGCTTCTTGAAATGAAACGGCACAAAGGTGGTGATCCGAACGCCGCCACCTTCCAACGGATGGCGGCGCTCATGGGGTTGTCCATCACCAACCAGCCTCTTGGACGAGCGGTTCACGACACCACCTCCATTTCCTGCATCTCGCCACCGATGCTGCCCGGGCTCAGTTCACCGGCCAACTCCCGCCAGCCGGACTCGCGCCAGACGATGTCGACGCCGTCGGAGAGAAGCTGGACGCGTTCGATCAGCAGGGCGACCAATCGCACCTGCTCGGCAGGAAACAGTTGCTTCCAGACATCGCCGAGGCGGCGCATCGCCAGCACGGTGGTCGGCTCGTCGATCTCCGGGTATTGGCTGCGCACCGTGTTCCAGACCCCCTGGATGCTCTCGGGCGACTGGAGCGCCCCCACCAGCAGGTTCACCACCACTTCCTCGATCTGGTCGGCCGGAATCATCCCGGTGGCGCTGCTGCGATAGCCATACCGGTTATCCGCCTTAGGGATGTAGTACCGATACTTCTTGCCCGACGGCTTCTTGCTGTAGGTGATGTGGTACTTGCCGCCATCGGGGCCGTACATCAGGCCACGCAACAGCGCATCGGTCTTGTGCCGGGTCTGGGTTTTGCCCATGCGCTGGTGAGAATCCTCGGCGAGGATGGCTTGCACCCGATCCCAAAGCTGGCGAGTGATGATCGGTTCGTGCTGACCTGCGAAAACCGTGTCCTTGTGGCGTATCTCGCCAATGTAGATGGGGTTGCGCAGGAGCTTGGAGAGGTACTTTTTGTCCATTGGCGTGCCGTTGCGCACGCGGCCGTCCTTCAGGCGGTTGGGCTTGGTCGTGATGCCCTCCAGCGACATCTCTCGCACGATCTCGGTGATGGACTGAATCTCCGTGAAGCGCGTGAAAATGCGCCGGATGGTTTCCGCATCTTTTTCCTCGATGACCAGCTTTCGATCCTTCGCCTCATAGCCCAGCGGCGTATAGCCGCCCATCCACAGGCCCTTGCGCTTGCTGGCGGCGATCTTGTCGCGGATACGCTCGCCGGTAACCTCCCGCTCGAACTGGGCGAAAGACAGCAAGATGTTGAGCATCAGCCGCCCCATCGACGTGGTGGTATTGAACTGCTGGGTTACCGATACGAACGACACCTTGTGCCGCTCGAACACCTCCACCAGCTTGGAAAAATCGGTCAGGCTGCGCGTCAGGCGGTCAATTTTGTAGACCACCACGATGTCGATCTGATCGGCAATGATGTCGGCCATCAGGCGTTTCAAAGCCGGGCGTTCCGTGTTGCCGCCCGAGTAGCCGCCGTCGTCATAGTCGTCGCCCACCGGCAACCAGCCCTCGGCGCGCTGACTGACGATGTAGGCTTGGCCCGCCTCGCGCTGGGCATCGAGGGAGTTGAAGGACTGGTCGAGGCGTTCGTCAGTGGAGACGCGGGTGTAGACGGCACAGCGTTTTTTGGTCACGACGGCGTTCATTTGTCACCTCGCTTCGCCTTGTTCTTGGTGATTCCGAAAAACAGCGGCCCCGACCACTGGGTGCCCGTGATGTGGCGTGCCACGGCAGACAGGCTCTTGTAGCGGCGACCCTCGTATTCAAAGGTGCCGTCGGCCTGCGCAGTGACGCGGTGCTCTCGGCGGTCGAATTCGCGCACCAGTACCGTGCCGGGTACGACCTGGACTTCGACCCCGCGCTGGGTCTTTATGCGAGATTGCGCTTCGCCGATCCGGGCCATCTGGGTCTGGACGACCAGCTTGGTACCAAAGGCTTCTTCTTGGATCTTGTAGGCGACGCGGCCTTCGACATAAGCCCGGTTGTTATGAGGGGGGCGACGCGGGAAATACTTGTCCCAAATTGTCCATAAATCATTCATTGCCAACTTGGGCAAATTGGTAATTTGCGCCGCCAGGGATGGGGCGACTGTCGATGCATTCATTTGCAAACTCCTTCTGTAGACGGGTTTGTATGAACGCGCTCGGGTGCCGAGAAGCCAAGAGAAATATCGCTTTCTCGGGGCAGAGTTGAATGCAATCGCGCGATGGCGGCCGCGATAATTTCTGCGGCTTCACGCGCTCTTTGGCGTGGTGACATCAAGTCAGGGAGTGTTTGTTCGACGATCATTTCGGTAACCAGTAAAGTTGTCAGACCGTCGGTAAGAATATGCACACAAGGCGGTCGGGGTATCCCGTTTCGGCGTGCATCAGATAGGGAGAGCGAGATTTCGATCAGATTCTTTGGGGCGGCATTGATCGTCCTGGCGGCGTGCAGCGCCAGCGCCGAAACCATCTCGGGCCGAGTAGTCGGCGTGACCGACGGCGACACCATCACCGTGCTGGATGGCGACAAGACACAGCACAAGATCCGCGTTGCGGGCATCGATGCCCCAGAGAAGGCACAACCCTTCGGCCAGCGTTCGAAGGCATCAATGTCCACCTTGGTATTTGGCAAAGACGTCGAAGTGGTGGCTGGCAAACACGACCGCTACGGACGCACCGTTGGGAAGGTGCTGGTGGCTGACCCAAGCTGCCAATCGAGTACGTGCGCCAAGACACTGGATGCAGGCCATGCACTGATCACGATGGGGTTGGCGTGGTGGTACCGGAAGTACGCACGCGAACAATCGGCGTCGGATGCCAATCTCTATGAACTGGCCGAGAACGAGGCCCAGGCAAAGCGCGTGGGACTGTGGGCCGATGCGCATCCATCGCCCCCTTGGGATTGGCGACACACATCCCACCGATAGCGGCCCCAGAGAGCATTTCTGTTCCGGGTCGCCTCAATTGACCTGATGTTTATCAGGTCATATACTGCAGCACGTTGGCGTGGAGAAATGCCATGAGCAAAAAAAAGACCGAGGGCATCACCGAGCCGCAGGCAAAGACACTGCGGATGATCTGTGAAATTCTGGATGCCAATGGTCTGCCCCCGACCGTCAAGGAATTGGCGGACGCGTTGGGCATCAGCCATGCCAGTGCCCACGAACAGATCGCGCAATTGGTGCGCAAAGAGTATTTGAGGAAAGAAGAACGAAAAGCACGAAGCATCGTCGTCATCAAACGCCTGGACTGATGGCAGCGAGTTAATGCCATAGGCAAGGGGGAGTCTGCATGGGTCATGTTCGACTTGGACTGCTGCCAAGGTCGAAAGCGTGGAAGGAAGTGGTCGGCTTGATTGCCGCCGGAGCCGACGTTTCCCAAGTGGCCAACGCCACCATCACCGCTGCCGAGAACGCCTTCTCCTTTGTCATGAACGACATCGGGTACACCGAGGCCGTCTGGCTGATGACGCAACTTGCTATTGCGGCCAAGAAGACAGACATCCTGGCCCACCTCGACTCCGTGGGCATCTCGTTGCCCAGTGATGCCACCCTGACTGATGTGACAACGTCCATTTCAGAGGCACTTGATCGAGCCACGGATGCTTCAGGCAAAAGATCAGACCTCGGCGAGTTGGCGGGACGTGCACTGGTCGGGGCGGTGGCCGATGCTTTATCCCCCAAGCTGCACACCCTGTTTCCATCCGACCCGGACACGATGCGGGCTGCGCTTTCGACCTTGGGCAAGCAAAAGGAGTTCGGGGAGCTCTCGCGGAGTTTCTTTGCCCGACTGGCCAACGAGAGCCTGCAGTATTTCCTAAGCAAGAACCTGAATACCAATCTCGGCGAGGGTATGCGCTTTGCGACGATGAATCAAAAGGCGCAATTTGATTCCGCGTTAACGACCCACACCCGAGAAGCGTCATTGATCGTGGAGACGTTTTCCGCTGGTTGGTTTTCCAAGCACCGCTTCGAGGAAAGCGGGGTCATTTCAAGAAAATCGTCTGATGGATTCGCAGGCTACGCGCTGAAGAAGATGACAGATGAACTGAAAGCGGGAGCGCGCAGCGATGCAAGATAAGCGGTACATCATTTGTGGCAACGCTTCGGCCAAAGGCATCAGCGACGATCCCAAGCGCGACCTGCGTCTGCGGCTTTCTGGCAAGGACGGGCAAGGCAATATCACGCTGCGCATCGAGGACATCCACAGCAAGATGGTTCGGAGCGTCCCGACCCAATTTCACGATCTGCTGGAGATTGCCACCTATGTCTACAGTGCCGACCAGGCTATCAAGCGTGGTGCGGACGATGTCGACAACTTCGGTGACGGCTGGCGGCGTGACCTTCACTTTGTAGTGCCGGTTCGCAATCTTGAGTTCTGGCGCTCAGCGAATGTCCTTGCAACATTGCGGTCGACCTTGGGCTTCTTGTCCGACGACAACTACCAGTTCGACTTCGTCCAGATGGATCAGGATCACACGATCCAGGAATACCTTGAATTCAACGACACCCAGCAGTTATTCGGGCGTCCCGAGCAGGTGGTGATGTTCTCCGGTGGCCTGGACTCCCTGGGCGGGGCAATTGAGGAAATCCTGACGCAGAAGCGCCGGGTGGTGCTGGTGACGCACAAGTCGACACCGAAACTCAACAACCGCCACCGAAATATGGAAACCCTGCTGGCAGCGAAGGCCGGGGACAACGCGCCACACCACATCAGCGTCCGTGTCCACAAGACCAAAGGACTGAACCACGAGTACACCCAGCGCAGCCGATCTTTCCTGTACATGTCGATTGGCGCGACCATCGCCAAGATGCTCGGCCTCAAGAGCGTGCGCTTCTACGAAAACGGGGTCATCAGCCTGAATCTGCCGGTGTGCGCCCAAGTCGCCGGTGGCCGCGCCACGCGAACGACGCACCCCAAGGTCATGAAGGGCTTCCAAGAGATCATCTCCCTGGTGGCGGGCGAGCCCTTCACCATCGAGAACCCGTTCATCTGGAAGACCAAGGCAGATGTCGTCGAGGTCATCACCAAGGCAGGATGCGCCGATCTGATCGCGCACTCGATGACCTGCACCCACACCTGGGAGATGACGAACCAGCACACCCATTGCGGCGGCTGCTCGCAGTGCATCGACCGCCGGTTTGCCGTGGTCGCGGCAAAGGCCGACCAGTACGACCCTGCTGACCACTACAAGGTCGACGTTTTCACTCAGAGTCGCAACAAGGGCGACGACAAGATCATGGCGGCTGCCTACCTCGAACGGGCCAATCAGGTGAAGTCGCTGACCGATGTGACCCAGTTCATCAGCAGCTACGCCGAGGTGAGTCGGGTTTTCCGGTACCTCGAAGGAAGCACGGCTCAGGCGGCGCAACGGGTGTTCGACCTGTACAAGCGGCACGCCACCGAGGTGACCGGGGCTCTTGATGAGTTGGTTTCACGGAACATCACCGCGATTCGAGAACGCACGCTCCCGGGTGACTGCCTGCTTCGGACGGTCTACGAGTCAGGTTCTGTGATCTCGGTACCCGCCGTCGCGTCGGCAGAGAAGATGCCGGACAACATCTTCCGAAAGCGCGGCAACGTTTGGGAGGCACGTTTCCAAGGGCGTGGGCGACACCCCATCCTGATCCAGGGCGTGGACAAAGGGGCCGAGTACATCAACCTGTTGCTTGCACATCCCGGCCGAGAGACCTCGGTTTTTGAGGTCGTTTGCGGGAGCGAAATCGGGATCATTGAGTCCGCTGCGAACACCGGACTGGATCACGACGACATCGAAGAGGGGTATCAAGTCTCTGTCGGGGTGCCGCTGGGTGATGCTGGCGTGGTGGCCGACAGAAAGGCGATCCAGCAGTACCGTGCCCGATACAACGATCTGGTCAGTGAAAGAGAGGATGCGGAGGCCGACGGCGACCATGAGCGGCTCGAGGAAATCCAGATCGAAATGGCCCAACTCGTGGCGGCTGTGACGGGAGCCCAAGGCAAAGGAGGCAAGCTGCGCAAGGTCGCCGACAGGAGAAAAAACGTCCGCGACGCGTTCCGCAACGCCGTCGACCGGGCCATCAAGCAGATCGACAAGTACGACAAGCCGCTGGCCCAACACTTGAAGGACTCCATCAAGCACGGCAACGAGGCGGTCTACCGACCGGAGATCGCTGTCACCTGGGAGGTTCGTCCCATCGTGAATGGGTAGCGCGGTCTGGGGTCGAGTCGCCAGCGTGAAGGCGGTTTTCGTGACGAACAAGCAGCCGGAAACCCGCGCCAATGCGGGAGCGGACGCGACGGCGTCCTTCGCAGAAACAGAGAATGGGTGGGTTCTGAGAACGGAAAACGGCCCGGAACCGGGTTGTCCGGGGCAGCGGCGTCCGTCGCAGCGAGGCCCGAACCCGCGCCAGCACTGGGGGAAACGGGCAAAAAAAAACCAACCGAGAGTGGTTGGTTTTTTGAATAGTGGTGGAGCTGGGGGGAATTGAACCCCCGTCCGCAAGCCTTCTTCGAGCAGTTCTACATGTGTAGCCGTCTGTTTTGGATCTCGCTTCCCACGCCGCGCAGTGGCACGCTGCGTGGGACGCCAGCAACCTTGAGTCTCGACCGACGGCAAGTTGCCCGACGCCAGTCCAGCCAAATGAAATTACCCCGCAGCCTGGACTGTGTTGCCTTGCGGCACCACAACCCTTGCCCAGCCTATTGGCTTGCTGTTGCGAGGCTCACGCGCAATTAAGCGGCGAGTGCGAAACGTTCGTCGTTTGCAGTTGGTTTTTTTCTGCTGATTAACGAGGTGACAGAACCTCGACATGCCCTGCTGCGCGTCCGAACCCACGTCGAAACCAGTGCAGCCCCTGAGACCCTTAGTTTAAGCCATACCCAACAATTTCAAGAGCTCGTCGGGCCGGGCGATGACAGCGTCTGCATTCCAAGCCGCCACATCGGCCGCTGCACCGAGGTAGCCGTACCGGGCGGCCACCGTTGGCATGCCAGCCGCACGCCCAGCCAGGATGTCGCGCTCGTCATCGCCCACATAGACACATTCGGCAGCATCCAGCCCCATGCGGCGCGCTGCTTCAAGCAATGGCGCCGGGTGGGGTTTGGGGTGGGGCGTGGTGTCGCCACAGACCACAGCACCGGCCGTCGCAAATAGCGGCATGGCCGCGGTGAGGGGCAAGGTGAAGCGCTCGGCCTTGTTGGTGACCACGCCCCAGGGCAACCCGGCGGCCTGCAATTCGGCCAGCATCTCGGGCACTTGGCCAAAAGGTCGCGTGAGGCGGGTCATACGGGCCTCGTAGTTGGCAAAAAACTCCTGCCGCAAGGCCTCGAATTCCGGGTGGTCGGTGCCGCGCCCAAAAGCCACGGCAATCATGCCGCGGGCACCCGAGCCAGCCATAGGCCGGTAGTTTTCAAGCGGCAAAGAGGCCATGCCCCGCGCCACGCGCATTTGATCGGCAGCAGCGCCCAGGTCAGGGGCACTGTCGATCAGCGTGCCGTCCAGGTCGAACAGCACAGCCCGCACGCCAGCAAATCGGCTCACACAGCCACCTTGCGCGTAGCGATGAGGTAGTTGACGCTGGTGTCCTGGTTGAGCCAGTACCGGCGGGTCAGCGGGTTGTAGGCCATGCCCTTGCTGTGTTCAAGCGTGAGATCGGCGCGGCGGCAGTAACCCGCCAGCTCGCTGGGGCGGATGAATTTGGCGTACTCGTGGGTGCCACGCGGCAACAGGTTGAGCACGTATTCGGCGCCGACGATGGCGAACATGAAGGATTTGGGGTTGCGGTTGAGGGTGGAAAAAAACACCCAGCCGCCAGGCTTGACCAAGGTGCTGCAGGCCGCCACCACCGACGCGGGATCGGGCACGTGCTCCAGCATTTCCATACAGGTCACCACGTCGAACCGCGCTGGGCTCTCGGCGGCCAGTGCTTCGGCGGCCACTTCACGGTAGGTGACGCCTTGGGTTTGCGCTTCCAGTGCGTGCAACTGTGCCACGCGCAAGGCCTTGGTGGCCAGATCGATACCCAACACCTCGGCGCCTTTGCGCGCCATCGAATCGGCCAGGATGCCACCGCCGCAGCCCACATCCAACACCTGTTTGCCGGCCAGGCCACCGGCAAGCTGTTCGATCCACGCCAGCCGCAGGGGGTTGATCTGGTGCAAGGGCCGAAATTCACTTTCGGGGTCCCACCAACGGTGGGCCAGGTCGGAAAACTTGGCCAGTTCGGCCGGGTCGGCATTCACAGTTGCATTCATTCGGGAATTATCCCTTGCGCCATAAAAAAACCGCGCCAAGGCGCGGTTTTTTCGGAGCAATCCAGGGGATTACTTGTTGGCGCGGGTGCCGACCACTTCGATTTCCACGCGACGGTTCTTCGCACGGCCTTCTTTGGTCTTGTTGTCAGCCACGGGCTGGGCTTCGCCCTTGCCTTCGGTGTAGACGCGGTTGGTTTCGATGCCCTTGGACACCAGGTAGGCCTTCACAGCTTCAGCGCGCTTGACCGACAGCTTCTGGTTGTAAGCATCGCCACCCACGGAGTCGGTGTGACCCACAGCGATGATGACTTCCAGGTTGATGCCCTTGACCTTGGAGGTCAGGTCGTCCAGCTTGGCCTTGCCTTCGGGCTTGAGCACAGCCTTGTCGAAGTCGAAGAAGGCGTCAGCGGCGTAGGTCACCTTGGAGGCGGCAGCCGGTGCAGCGGGAGCGGCCGCAGCAGGAGCAGGTGCGGGGGCAGGAGCCGGAGCGGCTGCAGGAGCAGGGGCGGGAGCCGGAGCAGCGGGCACGATGGCGCCGTCGCAACCTTGAGCGGCGGTGGCAGGGGTCCAGGAGGCGTCGCGCCAGCACAGTTCGTTCGTGCCGTTTTTCCACACCAGTTCGCTGGTGCCGTTGCGCCAGTTGTCGACGGTCTGTGCACCTGCAGCAGTTGCCAGCGCAGCCGTTGCGAACAGCATTGCCACTTTGTTCAGTTTTTGCATGTTTTCCTCTGATTGAAGGCGCAGGGCTTCTGCGATGAATGACGACGCTCCAAGTGACCACCACTCAAAACGTTGAGATTTATTTTGCCACAAGCCCGCAGCCGTTCCGAACTGGCTGGCGGCGTGAAACTTACTTGAGGATTGAAGTGCGTAATTTGTTGCGAACGCACCACACTGGGGCTGAGATCGGCGCAGGTTTGGGGCCATCGGTCAGCCCACTAGAATGGTGGATTGCGCCCGCACACCGAGTTCGCCCCATATGACCCAGTTCGCCAAAGAGACCCTGCCGATCAGTTTAGAAGAAGAAATGCGGCGCAGCTACCTCGATTACGCGATGAGCGTGATCGTGGGACGTGCGCTGCCCGATGCGCGCGACGGCTTGAAACCGGTGCACCGCCGGGTGCTGTTCGCGATGCACGAACTCAACAACGACTGGAACCGGCCGTACAAAAAATCGGCGCGTATCGTCGGTGACGTCATCGGTAAGTACCACCCCCACGGCGACAGCGCGGTGTACGACACCATCGTGCGCATGGCGCAGGACTTTTCGCTGCGCCACATGCTGGTGGACGGCCAGGGCAACTTCGGTTCGGTGGACGGCGACAGTGCCGCCGCCATGCGTTACACCGAAATCCGCCTGGCCAAGATCGCCCACGAAATGCTGGCAGACATCGACAAGGAAACCGTCGATTTCGGGCCCAACTACGACGGCAGCGAAAAAGAACCGCTGGTGTTGCCCACGCGCCTGCCCAACCTGCTGGTCAACGGTTCGGCCGGCATTGCGGTGGGCATGGCCACCAACATTCCGCCGCACAACCTCAACGAGGTGGTGGACGCCTGCCTGCACCTGCTCAAACACCCCGAGGCCTCCATCGACGACCTGATGGAGATCATCCCGGCGCCCGACTTCCCCACGGCCGGCATCATCTACGGCATCAACGGCGTGAAGGACGGCTACCGCACCGGCCGTGGCCGTGTGGTCATGCGCGCCAAGTGCCACTTCGAGGACATCGACAAGGGCCAGCGCCAAGCCATCATCGTCGATGAAATTCCGTACCAGGTGAACAAAAAGACGCTGCTGGAGCGCATTGCCGAACTGGTGCACGAGAAGAAGATCGAGGGCATCAGCCACATCCAGGACGAGTCCGACAAAGACGGCATGCGGGTGGTGATCGAGCTCAAGCGCGGCGAAGTGCCCGAGGTGGTGCTCAACAACCTGTACAAGCAGACGCAGCTGCAAGACACCTTCGGCATCAACATGGTGGCGCTGATCGACGGTCAGCCCCGCCTGTGCAACCTCAAGGACCTGATCCAGGTTTACCTGGAGCACCGCCGCGAAGTGGTGACCCGCCGCACGGTATTCAACCTGCGCAAGGCGCGCGAACGCGGCCACGTGCTGGAAGGCCTGGCGGTGGCGCTGGCCAACATCGACGAGTTCATCCGCATCATCCGCGAATCGCCCACCCCGCCGGTGGCCAAGGCCGAGCTGATGACCCGGGCTTGGGACAGCCAGTTGGTGCGCGAAATGCTCACCCGCGCCAAGGCCGATGGCAGCGTCATCAACGCCGACGACTACCGCCCCGAGAGCCTGGACCGCAGTTTTGGCATGGGTGGTGATGGCCTGTACCGCCTGTCCGAAACGCAGGCGCAGGAAATCCTGCAAATGCGCCTGCAGCGCCTGACCGGCCTGGAGCAGGACAAGATCGTGGCGGAATACAAAGAGGTGATGGCCGAGATCGACGACCTGCTGGACATCCTGGCGCGTCCTGAGCGCGTGTCCACCATCATCGGCGACGAGCTGGCCGACATCCGCAAGGAATTTGGCCAGACCAAGCTGGGCGCGCGCCGCAGCCTGATCGAGCACAGCGCCCAGGACCTCAGCACCGAAGACCTGATCACGCCCACCGACATGGTGGTCACGCTCTCGCACTCGGGCTACATCAAAAGCCAGCCGCTGAGCGAATACCGCGCACAGAAGCGCGGCGGGCGCGGCAAACAGGCCACCGCCACCAAAGAAGACGACTGGATCGACCAGCTCTTCATCGCCAACACACACGACTACATCCTGTGTTTCTCCAACCGGGGCCGGCTGTACTGGCTCAAAGTGTGGGAGGTGCCCTCAGGCTCGCGCGGTTCGCGTGGCCGGCCCATCGTCAACATGTTCCCGCTGCAAGAGGGCGAGAAGATCAACGTGGTGCTGCCGCTGACCGGCGAGATGCGCAGCTTCCCCGACAACCGCTACGTGTTCATGGCGACAAGCATGGGCACGGTGAAGAAAACGGCGCTGGACGAATTCAGCAACCCGCGCAAGGCCGGCATCATTGCCGTGGACCTGGACGAGGGTGACTTCCTGATCGGTGCTGCCTTGACCGACGGCCAACACGACGTGATGTTGTTCAGCGATGGCGGCAAAGCCGTGCGTTTTGACGAGAACGACGTGCGCCCCATGGGCCGCAACGCGCGCGGCGTGCGGGGCATGATGATCGAAGACGGCCAAAGCGTGATCGCCATGCTGGTGGCCGAGGACGAGCAGCAAAGCGTGTTGACCGCCACCGTCAACGGCTACGGCAAACGCACCCCGATTGGCGAGTACACGCGCCACGGCCGGGGCACCAAAGGCATGATCGCCATCCAGCAGAGCGAGCGCAACGGCAAGGTCGTGGCCGCCACGCTGGTGCATGCGGACGATGAAATCATGCTGATCACCGACAAGGGTGTGCTGGTGCGTACCCGGGTGAGCGAAATCCGAGAACTGGGCCGCGCCACCCAGGGCGTGACGCTGATCGCGCTGGACGAGGGCTCGTCGCTCAGTGGTTTGCAGCGCATTGTGGAAAACGACGCCAACGTGCGCGATGACACCGCGCCCGAAGAAGGCGGCAGCGACGACGATGCCGCTGCCACGCCGGAGGCCTGAGATGACGCGCCCCTACAACTTCTCGGCCGGCCCGGCCGCCATGCCTGAGGCCGTGCTGCGCACCGCCGCCGCCGAAATGCTGGATTGGCATGGCAGCGGCATGGGCGTGATGGAGATGAGCCACCGCGGCAAAGAATTTGGTGCCATCTACGCGCAGGCCGAAGCCGACCTGCGCGAGCTGCTGGCGGTGCCGACTCATTTCAAAATTCTGTTCATGCAGGGCGGTGGTCTGGCCGAAAACGCCATCGTGCCGCTCAACCTGTCGCGCGGCGGCGCGGTGGACTTTGTGCTCACGGGCAGCTGGAGCCAGAAATCGGCCAAGGAAGCGCAGCGTTATTGCCAGGCGCATGTGGCCGCCAGCGCTCAGGACAGCCACTTCACCACCTTGCCCGATCCGGCCACCTGGCAACTGCGCCGTGACGCCAGCTACGTGCACCTGTGCAGCAACGAGACCATCCATGGTGTCGAATTCCACAGCCTGCCCGAGCTGAAAGCCCTGGGCAGCGACGCGCCACTGGTGATCGACTTCTCCTCGCACGTCTTGTCGCGTCCCGTCGACTGGAGCCGCGTGGGTCTGGCTTTCGGCGGCGCGCAAAAGAACGTGGGCCCCGCCGGCGTGACACTGGTGGTGGTGCGCGAAGACCTGTTGGGCCATGCCCTGCCCGCCTGCCCCAGTGCGTTCGACTACAAGACGGTGGCCGACAACGGCTCCATGTACAACACCCCGCCCACCTACGCCATCTACATGGCCGGCCTCACCTTCCAGTGGCTCAAGGCGCAGGGCGGCGTGGTCGCGATGGAGCGGCGCAACGTCGCCAAAGCCGAGTTGCTCTACGGCTTTCTCGACGCCTCGTCGTTCTACGTGAACAAGGTGGACAAGACCTGCCGTTCCCGCATGAACGTGCCGTTTTTCTTGCGCGATGAAAGCCGCAATGAGGCCTTTCTGACCGGGGCCAAGGCACGTGGGCTGCTGCAACTCAAGGGCCACAAGTCGGTGGGCGGCATGCGCGCCAGCATTTACAACGCCATGCCCATAGAAGGCGTTCAGGCGCTGGTGGACTACCTGCGCGATTTCGAAAAAGAACAGGCTTGACCGAGACACTGCCATGAGCCAACCCATCCAGTCCGAAGCGCTGGGCGCCCTGCGCGTGCAAATCGACAGCATCGACAAACAGCTGCTGAGCCTGCTCAACCAGCGCGCCCACGTGGCCGAGCAGGTGGGTGAAATCAAAAAGGCCGAGGGTTCCCCTTTCTTCCGCCCCGACCGCGTGGCGCAGGTCATCGACAAGATACAGAACGCCAACCAGGGCCCGCTGCTCAACCAGCATGTGGCCGCCATCTGGCGCGAAATCATGTCGGCCTGCCTCGCACTCGAAGCACCGCAGCGTGTGGCCGTGCTGGGGCCGGAAGGCACCTTCACCGAACAGGCCGCCATCGAATTTTTTGGCAGCGCGGCCAACATGATCTACTGCGCCAACTTCGACGAGGTGTTCCACGCCACGGCGGCCGGTACCGCGCAGTACGGCGTGGTGGGCATGGAAAACTCCACCGAAGGGGTGGTGGCGCGCTCGCTGGACCTGTTCCTGCGCTCGCCCGTGCATGTGGTGGGCGAAGTCAGTCTGCTGATCCGCCACAACCTGCTGCGCCAAGTCAACAGCCTGGACGGCATCGAGGTCGTGATGGCCCACCCGCAGGCGCTGGCGCAGTGCCAGGGCTGGTTGTCGCAGCACCTGCCACATGCCGAGCGCCGCGCGGTGTCGAGCAACGCCGAAGGTGCGCGCCTGGCCGCCACCAACCCGGCGTGGGCCGGTCTGGCCAGCGAACGCGCCGCCGCCCAGTTTGGGCTGCACATCGTCGCCCATGCCATCCAGGACGAGGCCTACAACCGCACCCGTTTTGCCATCATCTGCCTGCCGCAGACGCTGGCCATGCCACCCGCCTCGGGCAAAGACTGCACCAGCTTGGTGGTGTCGGTGCCCAACCGCCCGGGCGCCGTGCACGATCTGCTGGTGCCGCTCAAGAACAACGGCGTGTCCATGACCCGTTTCGAGTCGCGCCCGGCCAAATCCGGCCAGTGGGAGTACTACTTCTACATCGACATCGCTGGCCACCCGTCGCAGCCCAATGTGGCGGCGGCGCTGGCCGAATTGAAGGGCCTGTGCGCCTTCTACAAGGTGCTCGGGGCCTACCCGGTGCAAGACTGAACATGTTTGAACAGCTGGGCCTGATCGGCTGCGGCCTGATGGGCGGCTCGTTCGCCCTGGCACTGAAACGGGCCGGCCTGGTCAAGCAGGTCGTGGGCTACAGCAAGTCGCCTACCACCACAGCCAAGGCCCGGCAACTGGGCGTGATCGACGTGGAGGCACCGTCGGCGTTGCTGGCGGTGTCGGGCGCCGACATCGTGCTGGTGGCCGTGCCGGTGGCCGCCACCGAAGACACCTTCAAGGCCATACGCCACCTGCTCACACCCCAGACACTGCTGATGGACGTGGGCTCGACCAAAAGCGACGTGGTCGCGGCCGCCCAACGCGTGCTGCGCGACCACCTGACGGGCTTTGTGCCCGCCCACCCGATTGCGGGCAAGGAAGTGGCCGGCGTCGAACATGCCGACGCCGACCTGTACGTGAATCGCCAGGTCATCCTCACCCCCACCGAACACACCAGCCCAACACACGCCGACCGGGCAGAACAGCTGTGGCGCGCCTTGGGGGCGCAGGTGTTGCGCATGAGCCCGCAGCAGCACGACGCCACCTACGCGGCGGTGAGCCACCTGCCCCACCTGCTGGCCTTTGCCTACATCAATGGCCTGGCCTCGCAACCGCAGGGCCAGCAGTTCATGGCCATGGCAGGGCCAGGCTTTCGGGATTTCAGCCGCATAGCCGCCAGCGACCCCAGCGTGTGGCGTGACATTTTGCTGGCCAACCGCGACGAGGTGTTGGCCCAGAGCCGCCACTTCCGCGCCGCACTCGAGGTGCTGGAGCAGGCGGTGAGCGAACAACGTGCCGACCTGCTGGTGCCCCTGATCGAACAGGCCCGAGCGCTGCGCAGCCCGTGGCAGATGCCAGCCACAAAGAACACCGACGACTGATGTACGACATACCGTTCCTTGACCTGCCGCCCCTGCAAAGTGCCGCTGGCACCGTGAGCCTGCCCGGCTCCAAAAGCATTTCCAACCGCGTGCTGCTGCTGGCCGCTTTGAGCGAAGGCCGCACCGTCGTGCACGACCTGCTGGACTCGGACGACACCCAGGTGATGCTGACGGCCCTGCGCACCCTGGGCTGCGGCGTGGACGCACAAGCCGACGGCACGCTGGCCATCACCGGCCTGGGCGGCAGCTTGCCCCAGCCCAACGCCGATTTGTTTTTGGGCAACGCCGGCACCGCCATGCGCCCGCTGTGCGCCGCACTGGCTTTGCTGGCCACCCAGCACGGGGGTCAGTTCGATCTGCGCGGCGTGCCCCGCATGCACGAACGCCCCATCGGTGACCTGGTGGACGCACTGCGCCAACTGGGCTGCCCGGTGGACTACCTCGGCAACGAGGGCTACCCACCGCTGCGCCTGGGCACAGGCCAGGCGGGAACGCTTCAGTTGGGTCAAGCCATCCGCGTGCGCGGCGACGTGTCCAGCCAGTTCCTGACCGCCCTCTTGCTGGCGCTTCCGCTGGTGGCCAGCAAGGATGTGGTGATCGACGTCGTTGGCGAACTGATCTCCAAGCCCTACATCGACATCACGCTCAAGCTGCTCGCGCAATTTGGCGTGGCGGTGCAGCGCGACGGATGGCAGCGCTTTACCATCCCGGCCGGCAGCCGCTACCGCTCACCGGGCGACGTGTTCGTGGAAGGCGACGCGTCGTCGGCCAGTTACTTCATCGGCCTGGGCGCGATCGCCAGCGACACCGGCATCACCGTGCAAGGCGTGGGCTTGGCGTCCATCCAGGGCGACATCCGTTTTGTGGAAGCCGCACAGGCCATGGGCGCACAGATCACGGGCGGCCCCAACCACCTGCACATCCGGCGCGGTGCGTGGCCCTTGAAGGCCATCGACCTCGACTGCAACCACATCCCCGACGCCGCCATGACGTTGGCCGTGATGGCGCTCTACGCCGACGGCCCGACCCGGTTGCGCAACATCGCCAGCTGGCGCGTGAAAGAAACCGACCGCATCGCCGCCATGGCCACCGAGCTGCGCAAGCTGGGCGCCACGGTGGAAGAAGGTGCGGATTTCATCCGCATTGAACCGCTGGCGGCGGGCGGCTGGAAACCCGCATCCATCCACACCTACGACGACCACCGCGTGGCCATGTGCTTCTCGCTCGCCACCTTCAACCCCGACCGGGTGCCGGTGCGAATCGAAGACCCCAAATGCGTGGCCAAGACCTTCCCCGACTACTTTGAAACCCTGTTCGAGGTGGTCACACCGGTGGTGCAGCAGGTGCCGGTGATCTGCATCGACGGGCCCACCGCGTCGGGCAAAGGCACGTTGGGCGCCGCCGTGGCACAGGCCCTGGGTTACCACCTGCTGGACTCGGGCGCGCTGTACCGCCTGGTGGGCCTGGCCGCCGAACGCGCCGGCCTCTCCACCGCCAGCGAAGACCTGGCCCACCCCGAACACGGCGCCCGCATGGGCGCCCTGGCGCAGGCACTTCAGGTGCGGTTTGATGGCGATAGCATCTGGCTGGACGGCGACAACGTCACCGACGCCCTGCGCACCGAGGCCGCCGGCATGGCCGCATCGCGCGTGTCGGCCGTACCGGCCGTGCGCCAGGCCTTGCTGGCCCTGCAACACGGTTTTGCGCGTCTGCCCGGCCTGGTGGCCGACGGCCGCGACATGGGCACGGTGATCTTCCCCCAGGCGCCGCTCAAGGTCTTCCTCACGGCCAGCGCCGAGCAACGTGCCGACAGGCGCCATAAGCAGTTGATTTCCAAGGGGATTCCGGCTACACTCGACAGTCTTTTGGCAGACCTGAAAGCGCGCGACCTACGGGACAGCACCCGCAAAGACGCCCCCCTCAAGCCCGCCGAAGATGCCAAGCTGCTGGACAACTCCAGCCTGGACGTCGAGCAATCGGTGGCGCAGGTGCTGTTGTGGTGGCAAGGCACGCGGCCTTTTAACTTGCAAAAGTAAGGGCCGCACCGGCCCAGAAAGCCCCGCCGGGTATTCACACCGCCCGCAGGCCCGATGGTTCATTCAACCAACCCGCGCATCCCGCGCATTTGTCAACGCTGCATCCGGTCACCCCGGCACCTCAAAAACGCTGGCCCGTCTGCAGATTAGGAAACCCCATGTCTGAATCTTTTGCCGCCCTGTTTGAAGAATCCCTCAAGCGCGCCGAAATGCGCTCCGGTGAGGTCATCACCGCCGAGGTGGTTCGCATCGAACACAGCCACGTGGTCGTCAACGCTGGCCTGAAGTCGGAAGCCTATGTTCCGCTCGCCGAGTTCAAGAACGACCAGGGCGAACTCGAAGTCCAAGTGGGCGACTTCGTGTCCGTGGCCATCGACTCCGTTGAAAACGGCTTTGGTGACACCCTGCTGAGCCGCGACAAGGCCAAGCGTCTGGCCTCCTGGATGGCCCTGGAAAAGGCCCTGGAATCCGGCGAATTCGTCACCGGCACCACCTCCAGCAAGGTCAAGGGCGGCCTCAAGGTCATGGTCAACGGCATCAGCGCCTTCCTGCCGGGCTCGCTGGTGGACAGCCGTCCGACCAAGGACCTGACCCCCTACGAAAACAAGACCCTGGAATTCAAGGTCATCAAGCTGGACCGCAAGCGCAACAACGTGGTGCTGAGCCGCCGCGCCGTGGTGGAAGCCTCCATGGGCGAAGAGCGCGCCAAGCTGATGGAAACCCTGCGCGAAGGCGCGATTGTCCAGGGCGTTGTCAAGAACATCACCGAATACGGTGCCTTTGTGGACCTGGGCGGCATCGACGGCCTGCTGCACATCACCGACATGGCATGGCGCCGTGTCCGCCACCCGAGCGAAGTCGTTCAGGCCGGCCAGGAAATCACCGCCAAGATCCTCAAGTTCGACACCGAGAAGCACCGCGTCTCGCTGGGCCTCAAGCAGATGGGCGACGACCCGTGGATGGGCGTTTCGCGCCGCTACCCGCAAGGCACCCGCATGTTCGGCAAGATCACCAACATCGCCGACTACGGCGCGTTTGTCGAGCTGGAGCCGGGCATCGAAGGTCTGGTGCACGTGTCCGAAATGGACTGGACCAACAAGAACGTTGCGCCTTCCAAGCTGGTCTCGCTGGGTGACGAAGTCGAAGTCATGGTCCTGGAGATCGACGAAGACAAGCGCCGCATCTCGCTGGGCATGAAGCAGTGCCGTGCCAACCCCTGGCACGAGTTTGCCGAAGCCACCAAGCGCGGTGACCGCGTCAAGGGCCCGATCAAGTCCATCACCGACTTCGGCGTGTTCGTCGGCCTGGCCGCTGGCATCGACGGTCTGGTGCACCTGTCCGATCTGTCGTGGAACGAGCCCGGCGAAACCGCCGTGCGCAACTACAAGAAGGGCCAGGAAGTCGAAGCCATCGTGTTGGCCGTGGACGTCGAGCGCGAGCGCATCAGCCTGGGCATCAAGCAGCTGGACAGCGACCCCTTCACCACCTTCGTGTCGATCAACGACAAGGGTGCCGTGGTGACCGGCAAGGTCAAGACCGTGGATGCCAAGGGCGCCGAGATCGATCTGGGCGAAGACATCCTGGGCTACCTGCGCGCCTCCGAAATCAGCCGCGACCGTGTGGAAGACGCACGCAACGTGCTGAAAGAAGGCGACGAAGTGACCGCTGTGGTGGTCAACATCGACCGCAAGACCCGCAACATCCAGCTGTCGATCAAGGCCAAGGACCAAGCCGACCAGCAAGAAGCCATGGCCACCCTGAGCCAGTCTTCGGGCAACGCCGGCACCACCAGCCTGGGCGCCCTGCTGCGCGCCAAACTGGACAACAACGAGAAGTGATGACAGCGTGACCCGGCCGCCTTTGTGCGGCCGGTCACCTGCTACCTAGCCCATCTCATGACCCGAAGTGACCTTGTGGAAGCCCTGGCCGACCGTTTTGGCCAGCTGACCCAGCGCGATGCGGAATTCGCCGTCAAGTCCATCCTGGACGCGATGAGCGAGGCCCTCGTCAACGGCCACCGCATAGAGATCCGTGGCTTCGGCAGCTTTTCGGTCAACCACCGCTCGCCTCGCATGGGCCGCAACCCACGCTCGGGCGAGAAGGTGGCCATCCCCGAAAAACGTGTGCCCCATTTCAAACCCGGCAAAGCCTTGCGCGAGCAAGTCGATGCCCGGACGTCGGCCATGCTGAACACCGTCGCAGACACGACCCTGGTGAACGCCTGACGACTACAATCATCCCGCCACGAAAGGGATGACTTGAAATACCTCATGTGGCTGCTCAAGGCAGCCATTTTTTTTGCCCTCTTCGCCTTTGCGCTGAACAACCAGGCGCCGGTGCATGTGCATCTGTTCTTTGGTGCCTACTGGCAGGCGCCACTGGTGCTGGTACTGCTCATTGCTCTGGTGCTCGGTGTGGCTTTGGGCGTGCTGGTGATGCTGCCCGTCTGGCTGCAGGCCCGGCGCACCCGAACGGCCCCACCTCCCGCCAAGCCGCTCCATGGATCTTGATCTGACCTGGCTCCTGTGGGGCCTGCCCCTGGCCTTTGCCGCCGGCTGGCTGGCCTCGCGTTTTGACTTGCACCAGTGGCGGCTGGAGGGCAGGCGTGCCCCCAAGGCGGTTTTTCGCGGGCTCAACCAACTGCTCAACGAGCAACAAGACCGCGCCATCGACTCCTTCATCGAAGCGGTACAAAACGACCCCGACACTTCCGAACTGCACTTTGCGCTGGGCAACCTCTTCCGCCGCCGAGGCGATTACGACCGCGCGGTGCGCGTGCACGAACACCTGCTGGCACGGGGTGACCTGTCCCAAAAAGACCGCGACCGCGCCCAGCACGCGCTGGCGCTGGACTTCCTCAAAGCCGGCCTGCTGGACCGCGCCGAAGCCGCCCTGCGTCAACTGGAACATTCCGCCTTCGCTGACGAAGCGCGACAGGCGCTGCTGGGCATCTTCGAGCGCGCACGCGACTGGCCACAGGCCATCGCCATGGCCGAACAACTCGACAAGGAACACACCGGCGCCTACCAACTGCGCCTGAGCCATTTTTTGTGTGAAATGGCCGCGGCAGCCAGCAAACGCCAAGCCACGGATGAGGCGATGCAACTGCTGGCGCAGGCCCGCACACGCGCGCCCGATGCGCCCCGCCCCCATGTGGAAATCGCCGCGCTGCAGCAATCGCAACAACAACCGGATGCGGCGCTGGACACGCTGTTGGCCCTGGCCGCCACCCACCCTCAAACCCTGCCCTTGGTGGCCCATCCCATGGCCCAACTGGCGCAGCAGACCGGGCGAAGCGAGGCTGTGCGGGCGCGGCTCGAACAGCTGCAACCCACGCCACCGTCCATTGATGTCACCGAGGCCATTGCCGGCCTCAGCACCGACCCCACCATCGCACGCGGCACCTACCTGCGCCATCTCGAAAGCGAAGCTTCGTTGGTGATGGCGGCGCGCTGGCTGGCGGGCGAATCGCTGGGCGGCACCCAGCAGCAAGCCTTGGTGTTGCGCGCGCTCGACCACGCCACCCAACCCCTCAAACGTTACCGCTGCGCCGCCTGTGGGTTTGAGGCCAAGCAATATTTCTGGCAATGCCCCGGGTGCCAGAACTGGGACAGTTACCCCACCCGCCGGGTGGAAGAACTGTGAGGTAACCGCCCCCCGCGCCGCCTTCGGCGTCACCCCCCAGGGGGCGATGCCTACCGACTGGCAAAGCCAGATCGGCGGCATCCCCGGCCGTAACACAACGCTCCGTGTGCTGGGTGAGAAAGCAAAAAAAAACCGCTGCGATGCAGCGGATTTTTCTGAGGACCGGGTTGCTTACGCGCCCAGCTTTTCCTTGATACGGGCCGACTTGCCGCTGCGATCGCGCAGGTAGTACAGCTTGGCGCGGCGCACATCACCGCGGCGCTTGACTTCGATCTTGGCAATGCGAGGGCTGTACAGCGGGAAGGTGCGTTCCACACCTTCGCCGTTGGAGATCTTGCGGACGATGAAGCTGGAGTTCAGGCCACGGTTGCGGCGAGCGATCACCACACCTTCGTAAGCCTGCAAACGCTTGCGGGTGCCTTCAACCACGCTCACGCTGACGATCACGGTGTCGCCAGGCGCAAAAGTGGGGATTTCCTTGTTCAGGCGAGCAATTTCTTCTTGCTCAAGGGTCTGGATGAGGTTCATGGTTTCCTGTTGATGGTCATGCACGCGCTGCACAAAAGGCCCCAAATCCAACGCCATGCAAGATGGACAACGGTCGGGGCGGCCGAGCAGAGGACCGCAGAGCCCGCGATTATAGCTTGTCGGGCGAGTGCCTGGCAAGCCACAACTCGTCGGCTTTGCTCAGCCCACCTTGGGCACGAACGGCCGCCAGCACATCGGGCCGCGCCTCAGCGGTCACCGCCAAGCTGGCTTCGCGACGAAAACGTTCGATGCGGGCATGGTGCCCCGAGAGCAAGACCTCGGGCACGGCCTGCGCGCCATGAGGCCCTTGCCACACCTCGGGCCGGGTGTAGTGGGGGCAGTCGAGCAAGCCGTTCAAGGCTGGGTTGAAGCTGTCCTGCTGGTGGCTGCCGGCATCGCCCAGCACGCCGGGCAACAGGCGGGCCACCGCGTCCAACAAAGCCAGCGCGGCGATCTCGCCCCCCGATAAAACGAAATCCCCCAGGCTCATTTGGTGCGTGACATAGGTGTCGATGAAACGCTGGTCCAAGCCCTCGTAGCGGCCACACACCAAAACAGCCCCCCGCCCCTCGGCCCAACGCGCCACCTGCGGGTGATCAAGGCGTTGGCCCGCCGGTGAAAAGAGGACCACGGGCGCCGGCGCATCGGACGGTTCAGCCTCGGCTGCTTGGCGCGCCATGCGGATGGCGTCCAGGCAGCGCGACAAGGGCTCGACCATCATCACCATGCCGGGGCCGCCGCCAAATGGGCGGTCGTCCACGCGGCGGTACTGCCCATCGGCAAAATCGCGCGGGTTCCAGAAGTGCACCTCCACCTGGCCTGACTCGAACGCACGGCGGTTGATGCCGTTGTGCAGAAACGGCGTGAACAGTTCGGGAAACAGGGTGAGGATGTCGAAGCGCATGGCGCGTTCCAACCTCAGTAGTCGGTCTGCCAATCGACCGTGATGCAGCGCGCGGCGAGGTCGACCTTGTCGACGTAAACCGACACAAAAGGAATCAAACGCTCGGCAGGTTTGCCGGCGTCCTCGCCCGCGTCAGGGCCTTGTGTGTAGTCCAGGCACAAGACGGAATGAGGGCCTGTGGGCATGAGGTCTTTGACCACCCCCATGTGCACCCCTTCACGGTTCACCACGTCCAGCCCCAACAAATCGACCCAGTAGTACTCGCCATCTTCGGCAGGCGGAAAGTGCTGCCGCGAGATGAAAATGCGGGCGCCTTTGAGGGCTTCGGCGGCCGTTCGGTCTGGCAGGCCGGCGAGCAAAGCCACGAGGCCCTTGGCGTGTTCCTTGATCTCATCCACGCGCGCCGAAACGACGCCGTCGAAGGCGGCAAAGCCACGGGCATAGCGGCCCTCGGGTGGGCACAGAAACCAGTCTTTGGAATAGAAGAGTGCCTGCGGATCGGCGCTGTGGGAGTGGACATGCAACCACCCCTTGATGCCCCAGGCTTCGGCCAGGCGGCCCACTTCCACCGCGTCGGCGGGCAAGGAGGCTGGGGTCAGACCGGCAATCATGCGTGTGGGGCGCTCAAAAAGAAACAGACCCCGGGCGAAAAGCACGGGGTCTGTGGGGTCACACGATCAGGCAGCGGCCTTGGCAGCGTGTTGCTTGACCAGGCGGGCCACGGTGTCGGAGGCCTGTGCACCCACGCCAGTCCAGTAGGTCAGGCGATCTTGGGCGATGCGCAGGGGCTCTTCGCCGCCCTTGGCCAGGGGGTTGTAAAAACCGATGCGCTCGATGAAGCGGCCATCGCGGCGGTCGCGCTTGTCGGCCACAACAATGCTGTAGAACGGACGGGCTTTTGCGCCGCCGCGGGAGAGTCGAATGACGACCATGATTTATCCTTCGGGTGGTGGTGACAGACACAACTCTCTCGGAGAGGACCTGGCACCGCAAAATTTTGCAACGCTTGAGACACACGACTGACCACCCGGTCAGCGAAACGCCGCAAAGCCCGCGATTATAGCCTTCACCGGCGTTGTGCGCCATACCGACCGAACGACCACCTGCCATGCCCCTGATTCGCCCGAGCACCGACCACGACATTGCCGCCATCACCCGCATCTACGCCCACCATGTGCTGCACGGCACGGGCACCTTCGAGACCACGCCACCGACCGAGGCCGACATGGTCACCCGCCGCGCGGACGTGTTGTCCAAAGGCTTGCCCTGGCTGGTGCTGGAAGACGGAGGCAACGTCATCGGGTTTGCCTACGGCAACTGGTTCAAGCCCCGCCCGGCCTACCGCTTTTCGGTGGAAGATTCGATTTACCTGGCCCCCGAAGCGGCCGGCAAAGGCCTGGGCCGCGCGCTGCTGGCCGAGCTGCTGGCCAAGCTGCAAGCCGGTGGCGTGCGCAAGGTGATGGCGGTCATCGGCGACTCGGCCAATGCCGGCTCGGTGGGCGTGCACGCCGCGCTCGGGTTCGAACGGGTCGGCGTCGTCAAGTCCTGCGGCTGGAAATTTGACCGCTGGCTGGACATCGTGCTGATGGAGAAAAGCCTGGGCGAAGGCGACAGCACGCGTCCGGAATAAGCACACCATGCACACCAAGAACAAAACCGTCGCCGCCTGGCTGGCCTTGCTGGGTGGCCCGCTGGGCCTGCACCGCTTCTACCTCAAAGGCCTGGGCGACACCCTGGGCTGGCTCTACCCGCTGCCCACCGCGCTGGGTCTGTGGGGCGTGGAGCGCCTGCAAAGCCTGGGGCAGGACGACAAACTGTCATGGCTGCTGATCCCGCTGCTCGGCTTCACCGTGGCCAGCACCTGTCTGACGGCCATCGTCTACGCGCTGACAGACCGTGCACGCTGGAATGCGCGCTACAGCACCTCGACTGAGAGTGGTGCCGGCAACACCAACGGGCTGACCATCACGGCCATTGTGGTGTCGCTGCTGGTAGGTGCCGGCTCGCTGATGGCCAGCCTGGCTTTCAGCTTCCAGCACTACTTCGAATACCAAGTTGAGGAAGCGCGAAAAATAAGCCAGTGATCAGTTGCTGCGGAACATGAAGTACACCGCGCCCACCATGCACAGGCCGGCCCACAGAAAGTCGAGCTTGAGTGGCTCCTTCATGTAGAAAACAGCAAAAGGCACGAACACGCTGAGCGTGATCACCTCTTGCATGATCTTGAGCTGGGCCACGCTGAACTGGGTGTGGCCAATGCGGTTGGCGGGCACCTGCAGCAGGTACTCGAACAGCGCAATGCCCCAGCTCACCAGCGCGGCCACCAGCCACGGCGATGCCGCGTGGCTGCGCAGATGGCCATACCAGGCAAAGGTCATGAACACGTTGGAGGCGATCAGCAGACCCACGGTCTGCACCGACACGGGCAGGGATTGCAAAAAGGTGATCATGGCCACTCCAGTGAAACGACGCCCTCAGGACACCAACCACATGACCACGCTGAGCGTGACCAAACCCATGGCGGTGGACACCCCCACGCTGGCGGTCACCACGTCTTCGGCCACCTGGTAGCGTTGCGCAAACAAGAACACATTGGCGCCGACCGGCAGCGCGGCGGCCACCACCATCACCGTCCAGGGCAGGCCGGTCAAACCCCACGCCCAGCCACTGAACGCCACGCAGGCGGGCAGCGCCAAATTCTTCAGTGCGGTCACCCACAAGGTGTGTCGCCACAGGCCTGCGACGCGGGTGCGCGCCATGGTCACCCCCACCAGCAACAGCGCGATGGGACCAAACGCATTGGCCAGCAATTGCAGCGGTTTGTCCACCACCACGGGCAGCCCCCAACCCGTCTGGCCGTACAACAGCCCACACAGAATGGGCAGCGGAATCGGGTGGATGACGGTGCTCTTGACGGCCGCACCGACCGTCACCCACAGCGACGTGGCAGCAGCCCCCGACGCCCTCGCTTCTCGGGCGACCACCAGTTCGAAGACGATGGTGATCACCGTCAGCAGCACCAGCGCATGCACCGAAATCAGCGTCAGCAGCGTGACCAGGCCGGCTTTGCCATAGGCCAGCTCCACCAGAGGGATGCCGATCATCACCGTGTTGGAGAACACCCCGGCCAAGGCAAATGCCACCGAACGCCTGTCCAGCCCCTGGAAGGCCAACAGCGCAAAAAACAAACCCAGCGCGGCACTGAAGTACACCAGCAAGGGCAAGGGGTCGAGTTGCTCGACACGAACCGAGCTCATGGTCCGGAACAGCAAGGCCGGAATCAGCACCAGAAACACCAGGTTGGAGAGGTCGCGCACCGCGCCGTCGCGTATCCAGTGCAAACGCCCCGCCAAAAACCCCAGGGCAATCAGCAGCACCACCGGCGTGAGCGAAACCAGAACAGGGTGTTGGGCAGGAAAATTCACGGCCGCGATGTTACCCGCAGCCTGCAGGTGATCAAGGCTGGGCAAGGCACCGCTTCTGTTAGTGTCAAGGGATGATGGCGCTTTCCCTCGACTTTCTTTCGCTGCCCCTGCTGGCGGCGGCGGCGCTGGTGTTTGCCAGCGTGCTCGCAGGCCTGTTCTCTGCCCGCCTGGGTTTCTCGTTCTTGTTGGTGTTTCTGATCGCTGGCCTGCTGGCGGGCGAGGACGGCCCCGGCGGCCTGAGATTCGACGACTTCCGTTTGAGTTTCTGGGTCGGCAACGTGGCCTTGGCGGTGATCCTGCTCGACGGTGGTTTGCGCACCGAACAAGCGACCTTTCGCACCGGTTTGCGGCCCTCATTGCTGCTGGCCACGCTGGGCGTTGTGCTGTGCGCAGGCATCACGGGCGCTGCCGCCCACTGGCTGCTGGCACTGGACTGGCCACGCGCCCTGCTGCTCGGCGCCATCGTGGGCTCCACCGATGCGGCAGCGGTGTTTGCCCTGCTCAAAAACTCCGGTGTCCGGCTGAATGAGCGTGTGGCCGCGACACTGGAAATCGAGTCCGGTATGAACGACCCGATGGCGGTGTACCTGACGCTGGCGCTGATTGGCGTGGCGCTCAGCGCACAAGACGCCGGCCAGGCCGGCGTGCTCGCCTGGCTGCAGTCCTTTGTGTTGCAGTTTGGGCTGGGCGCCTTGCTGGGCATTGGTGGCGGTTGGGCCTTGGCCGAACTGCTGCGCCGGGTCCAGTCCCGATTCGACACGGGCGACGGCGTGCTGGCCTTGCTGCTGGTCTCGGGCGGTCTGGCGGTGTTTGCCTTCACCACATGGGCAGGTGGTTCGGGTTTTCTGGCCGTGTATGTGCTGGGGGTGGTGGTGGGCAACCGGGCCAAGCAGGCCGTTGCCCCCGCGCTGGCGGCCATGGATGGCTATGCCTGGCTGGCCCAAGCCGGTATGTTCTTGTTGCTGGGCCTGCTGGCCACGCCCGGTCAAGTCGCCAACACCTTCTGGCCGGCGCTGGGGTTGGCGGTCGTGTTGATGGCCGTGGCCCGCCCCCTGTCGGTGGCGCTGTGCCTCTGGCCCTTCCACTTCACGCGCCGTGAGATCGCCTACATCGCCTGGGTGGGGCTGCGCGGCGCCGTGCCCATCGTGCTGGCCATGTTCCCATTGATGGCCGGGGTCGAGGGGGCTCAGATATTTTTCAATGTGGCTTTGGTGGTCGTGTTGGCCTCCTTGTTGCTCCAGGGCTCCACCATTGCCCTGGCCGCACGCCGGCTGGGGCTGGCCTTGCCCGACCCGGACGACACGGCGCACACCCGCCAGGTGTTCGGCGACTTCGCGCTGGCGGCCCACACCCCGCTGTCGGATCTTTGCGCTTTCTACAACCTGCCACCCCCAGCCGATGCGCACCTGTCCGTCGCACAGTGGCTGACAGCCACGCTCAACCGCCCACCGGTGGTGGGTGATGCCATGCGGCTGGGGAACGCCGAACTCAGTGTCCGCGAGATGGACGACGGGCACATCACACGCATAGGCATTCGCCTGTTGGAAGACTGAAAAGGTCGAATCGGGGACGCTTTACACGGCATTGACCGAACGCCGTGTGCGCCAAGACGGGGATGCGCTATAGTTAATAACCAACTGGTCATTAACATCCATGTCCGCCCCAGCCTCCCCACCGCCACCCGACGCCGACACGCGCCACAAGCGCGAGCGCCGCAAGGAGGCGCGCCCGGGCGAGCTGCTGGACGCGGCGTTGGACCTGTTCGTGGAAAAGGGCTTCGCCGCGACCCGCGTGGAAGAGGTGGCCGCCCGAGCGGGGGTGTCCAAGGGCACCCTGTTCCTGTACTTCCCGAGCAAGGTCGATTTGTTCAAAGCGGTGGTGCGCGAAGCCATCAGCGGCCGTTTTGACGAGTGGAAAGCCGAGATGGACAGCTTTCCCGGCGACACCGGCGAACTGGTGCGCGAATGCATGCTGCGCTGGTGGGAGCGCATTGGCAACACGCGCGCCTCAGGCATCACCAAACTGGTTATGAGCGAAGCAGGCTCCTTCCCGGAGATCGCCGCCTTCTACACCCAAGAAGTGATTGAACCGGGCAATGTGCTGGTGCGCACCATCTTGGAACGCGGCGTCAAGCGGGGCGAGGTGCGCGACATCGACATCGACAGCGCCTGCCACAGCATCATCGCGCCCATGATTTTTCTGACCATGTGGAAACACTCGCTGGGCCCCTGTTGCGCGGTGCAACCCACGCTGGACCCACGTGCCTTCATCCTGGCCCAGGCCGACATCCTCACCCACGGCCTGCTCAAACCTTCCACCCGGACACATTCGACATGAAACGCTGGATCACCTGGTTGTTGTGGGGCGCACTGCTGCTGGCGGTTGTGTTGGGTGTGGCCCGGGCCTTGAACGCCCGCAAAACCCAGCAGGCCGCCGCCACACAGGCTGCCAACGCCCTGCGCGCTGACGCCGTGCTCGCGCTCAATGCGGGCGACGTGCTGGTGGCCCAGCCCACCGACATGGCAACCAACGTGGCCTTGTCCGGCCCGCTCAAAGCCGTGCGCAGTGCCGCAGTGAAAGCCAAGGTGGCCGGTGAACTGCAAGGCCTGACGGTGCGCGAAGGCGATAGCGTGCGCGCCGGCCAGGTGATTGCCCGCATCGACAACACCGAAGGCCTGGCCCGTGTGCGCCAGGCCAGCGAACAAGCCGAGGCCGCGCAGGCCCAGGTGGCCATTGCCCAGCGCCAGCGCGACAACAACCAGGCCCTGGTCAACCAGGGCTTCATTTCGCGCACCGCGCTCGACACCTCGCTGGCCAACCTCGACGCCGCCCAGGCCAGCCACAAGGCGGCGTTGGCCGCCCTGGACATCGCCAAAAAGGGCTTGGCCGACACCGAGCTGCGCGCCCCAATCAACGGCCAGGTGGCCAGCCGGTTGGTACAAAACGGCGAACGTGTGGGCCTGGATGCGCGCATCGTGGAGATCGTCGATCTGTCCGCGCTGGAACTGGAGGCGGCGCTCGCGCCCGCCGACGCGCTGGCCGTGCGCGTGGGCCAAAAAGCCGAGCTGACCATCGAAGGCGCTCCCCTGCGTGTGCCTGCCACCGTGGCGCGCATCAACCCCACCGCGCAGGCCGGCAGCCGCAGCGTGCTGGTTTACCTGCAACTCCACACCACCGACGGCCTGCGCCAAGGCCTGTTCGCACAAGGCCAACTTCGCACCGGCGAGACACAAGGTGTGGCCGTGCCGCTGTCGGCCGTGCGCACCGACAAGCCGCAACCCTACCTGCAACTGGTGCGCGACGGCAAAGTGGTGCACCAGACCGTGACGCTGGGCGCACGTGGCCGCGTGTTGGACGAGGACTGGGTGGCGGTGGCGCCGCTGAACGCGGGCGATCAGGTGCTGCGCGTGGCCGTGGGCGCACTGCGCGAAGGCACGGCGATCAGCCCGACCGCGCAGCCCAAATAAGCCCGGACACCCCACCATGTGGTTCACTCAGGTTTCGCTGCGCAACCCGGTCTTTGCGACCATGGTCATGTTGGCCTTTGTGGTGCTGGGGGCCTTCTCCTACCAGCGCCTGCAGGTCGACCAATTCCCCAACATCGACTTCCCCGTGGTGGTGGTCACCACCACCTACCCGGGCGCCTCACCCGAGATCGTCGAATCGGAGGTGACCAAGAAAGTTGAGGAGTCCGTCAACGCCATTGCGGGTATCAACAAGCTGACTTCGCGCAGCTACGAAAACCAGTCGGTGGTCATCATCGAATTCCAGCTGCACATCGACGGCCGCAAGGCGGCCGAAGACGTGCGGGAAAAAATCGCGCTGCTCAAACCGCTGTTGCGCGATGAGGTGGAAGAACCCCGCGTGCTGCGCTTCGACCCGTCCAGCCGCGCCGTGTGGTCGGTGGCTGTGCTGCCCGAGGCCAACGGGCCCACCGCAGCCGAACTCACCAACTGGGCCGACCAGACGCTCAAAAAGCGACTTGAAAACGTGCGCGGTGTGGGCTCGGTCACGCTGGTGGGGGGCACCCAACGGGCCATCAACATCGAGCTCATCCCGTCGGCCATGGAGGCCATGGGCATCACACCCGAACAAGTGGTGAACGCGGTGCGCAGCGAGAACCAGGACCTGCCCGTGGGCGCACTCAAGTCGCGCGAGCAGGAACGGGTGGTGCAGGTGCAGGCGCGCATGGCCCGGCCACAGGACTTTGAACGCATCATCGTGGCCCGCCGCAACGGCCAACCGGTGTACCTGCAGCAGGTGGCCCAGGTGGTGGACGGCACCAACGACGTGGAAAGCCTGGCCCTCTACAACGGCCAGCGCACCCTGCTGCTGCAGGTGCAGAAGGCGCAGGACGAAAACACCATCGCGGTGACGGACGGGCTCAACACCGCCCTGGCCGAGTTGCGCACACAGTTGCCCTCCGGGGTTCGGCTGGAGCCCATCGGCGATGCGGCGCGCCCCATCAAGGTGGCGGTCGACAACGTGCGCCGAACACTCATCGAAGGCGCCGTGCTGACCGTGCTGATCGTCTTCCTGTTCCTGAACTCGTGGCGCTCCACCGTCATCACCGGCCTCACGCTGCCCATCGCCCTGATCGGCACCTTTTTGTTCATGCAACTGTTTGGCTTCACCATCAACATGATCACGCTGATGGCGCTGAGCCTGTGTGTGGGCCTGCTGATCGACGACGCCATCGTGGTGCGCGAGAACATCGTGCGCCACGTGCAAATGGGCAAAACGCCCTACCAGGCGGCCATGGAAGGCACGCAGGAAATTGGCCTGGCGGTGTTGGCCACCACGCTGTCCATCGTGGCGGTCTTCCTGCCCATCGGCTTCATGGAAGGCATCATCGGCAAGTTTTTCCACGAGTTCGGCATCACCATCGTGGCGGCGGTGCTGATCTCCATGTTCGTGAGTTTCACGCTCGACCCGATGTTGTCCAGCATCTGGCACGACCCTGCCATCGACCAACACGGCAAACCTTTTGTGCCGGTGACGCTTTACGACAAAACCATCGGTCGACTGACACACTGGATAGACCGCGCACAAGACCACCTGGCCGATGGCTACCAGAACATCCTGCGCTGGTCGCTCAAACACAAGCTGGCTACGCTGAGCGTGGCGCTGGCCACTTTTGTCGCCAGCATCGTGATGGTGCCGCTGCTGGGCACCGAATTTGTGCCCAAGGCCGACTTTTCCGAAACCTCGGTCACCTTCCACACGCCCGTGGGTTCGTCGCTGGAAACCACCGAATCGCGCGCCGCGCAGGTGGAAGCCATCGTCCGCGAGTTCCCCGAAGTCAAATACACCCTGACCACCATCAACACCGGCAACGCGCAAGGAAAAATTTACGCCAACGTCTACGTGCGGCTGGTGGACCGCAAGGACCGCACCGTCAGTGTGGACGCGATGTCGGCCAAACTGCGCGAGCGGCTGCGGCAAGTGGCGGGCATCACGGTCACCCACGTGGGCCTGCTCGATCCGGTGGGCGGTCAGAAGGCGTTGGAGTTCTCACTTCAAGGCACCGACCTCAAGGAACTGGAGCGCCTGAGCCAGCAGGTGCTGGAGCGCATCCGGACCATCCCCGGCCTGGTGGACCTCGACGCCAGCGTCAAACCCAACAAGCCCACGGTGGACATCGTGCTGCGCCGCGATCTGGCCTCGGACGCCGGTGTGGGCGTGGCCAGCGCCGCCAGCGGCCTGCGCACCCTGGTGGCCGGCACCACGGTGGGCAACTGGCGCGCGCCCGACGACCAGACCTACGACGTCAACGTGCGCCTGCCGGCGGCTGAACGCGCCCGCCTGGGCGACCTCGCCCAGTTGCCGCTGGTGACCGGCACCCAGGCCGATGGCAGCGCCCGCGTGGTGCGTCTGGGCCAGGTGGCCGAGGTGCGCGAGGCCACCGGCGCCAACCAGATCAACCGCCGCAACCTCACCCGCGAAGTGAGCATCAGCGCCAACAGCTACGCCCGCTCCACTGGCGAAGTGTCGGCCGAAATCCGCCAGGTGCTTGACAGCATCGCCTGGCCCCCCGGCTACCGCTACGAGTTCGGCGGTTCCACCAAAAACATGCAGGAGTCGTTTGGCTACGCCATCTCGGCCCTGCTGCTGGCCATCGTTTTCATCTACATGATCCTGGCCAGCCAGTTCAAGAGTTTCCTGCAGCCATTGGCGCTCATGAGCTCGCTGCCGCTCACGCTCATTGGCGTGGTGCTGGCGCTGCTGATGTTCCGCTCCTCGCTGTCCATGTTCTCGGTGATTGGCGTGGTGATGTTGATGGGCCTGGTGACCAAAAACGCCATCCTGCTGGTGGACTTCGCCATCCGCGCCCGCGAGGGCACACCCGACCACCCGGCGGTGGGCCGCGAAGACGCCCTGCTGATGGCCGCGCGCGTGCGCCTGCGCCCCATCCTCATGACCACGCTGGCCATGGTGTTTGGCATGGTGCCGCTGGCGTTTGCGCTCACCGAAGGTTCGGAGCAACGCGCCCCCATGGGGCAGGCGGTGATTGGGGGCGTCATCACCTCCTCGCTGCTCACCCTGGTGGTGGTGCCGGTGGTGTACTGCTACATGGACGACCTGGCCCAGTGGGGCCGCCGGTGGATGGGTCTGGCGCCAGCGCCCGCGTTGCCAGAAACGACACACACCCCCCGGTAAAATCGAAAACCCTGATTGACAAGCCCCACGGAGCCTTTTGCCATGACCGCCTTGCCCACTGCGTTCGACACCGAACAAGCCCGTTTCAACATGATCGAACAACAGGTCCGCCCCTGGGAGGTGCTGGACCCGCAGGTGCTCGCGCTGCTGGGTGAGGTCAAGCGCGAAGACTTTGCGCCAGCGGTGCACAAGGCACTGGCTTTTGTGGACATGGACCTCCCCTTGACCCAGCCCGCCGTGGAAGGCCAGTGCATGCTGTCGCCCCGCGTCGAGGCACGCATGGTGCAAGACCTGCAGCTGCAAGCCACCGACAAGGTGCTCGAAATCGGCACCGGCTCGGGTTTTTCGGCCGCCCTCATGGCACGCCTGGCGCAAGAAGTGCTGAGCCTGGAAATCGACCCCGCGCTCGCCAGCAGGGCGCGCACCCACCTGATGCAGGCTGGCCTGAACAACGTGGACGTGCGTCAGGCCGACGCCGCTGCCAACGACTTCGCGGCCTGCCGGGCCGCCGCGCCGTTCAACGCCATTTTGCTGAGCGGCTCGGTGACCGAGGTGCCTGCCAGCCTGCTGCAACTGCTGGCCGTGGGCGGGCGTCTGATCGCCATCACCGGCGACGAACCCATGATGCGCGCCACCCTGGTCACCCGCACCAGCGACACAGCCTTCCACACCACCCAGCCCTGGGACACGGTGGCACCACGTCTTCTGAACTTCCCCCAAGCTTCGCGCTTCAATTTCTGATGAACGCCCTGCGCCCCAACCAAATGGCCGCCTGGATCGCCCAGGTCAAGGCCGAGCTGCCCGCCGATGTGCTGCCCGTGGTGCTGGACGTGCGTGAGGCCTGGGAAGTCCAGACCGCCAGCGTCAAACCCGATGGCTTCGAGCTGGTCCACATGCCCATGCAGACCATACCGGCCCGCTTGCAAGACCTGCCCCGCGACCGCCCCATCGCCTGTCTGTGCCACCACGGCGGCCGCAGCGCACAGGTGACGCACTTCCTCAACAACCAGGGCTTCGATCAGGCGGTCAACATCGCCGGCGGCATCAACGCCTGGTCGGCCGAAGTCGATCCTTCTGTGCCGCGCTACTGAGCCACTGAGCCTCTCATTCAACCGATCCCAACCAGGACTTCTCGCATGAACCGACGCCCGCACGCTTTGGCCGCCCCTGTCGCAGCGCCCCGCCGCCCCCTGTGGCGGGCCCTGGCACAAACGGGCCTCTCCCTCAGCCTGGCGGGCGCCGCCCTGCCCGGCTGGACCCAGAGCCTGGGCACCTTGTACAGCGCCGCGCGCGACTTTGACGCCACCTACCTGTCGGCCCGGTCGCAGTACCAGGCCAACCTGGCCAAGGCCGAGCAGGCACGTGCCGGCCTGCGCCCGCAAGCTGCGTTGAGCGCGGGTGCCAACGTCGCCAACATCGACAGCAGCCTCACCGGCAACCGCGACACCAACAGCCAGAACGCCGCACTGTCGGCCAGCCTGCCGCTGTACCGCCCGGTCAACCAGATTGCGTTTGATCAAGCGCAAAAATCGCTGGAGGTGGCCGAAGGCCAGTTGCTGGCGGCCGAACACGATCTCATCGTGCGCAGCTCACAAGCCTATTTCGACGTCTTGGCCGCACAGGACACGCTCACTTTCGTGAAGGCGCAGAAAACCGCCGTGGCCGAACAACTGGCCGCCGCCAAGCGCAATTTCGAGGTGGGCACGTCGACCATCACCGACTCGCGCGAAGCCCAGGCCCGTTTTGATCTGGTGCTGGCGCAAGAAATCGCGGCCGAGAACGATTTGCGCGTGAAGCGGCTGGCGCTGGACCAATTGGTGGGCCGCGCCGGCACCGCCCCGCTGCCATTGGCCGCACCGGTGAACCTGCCGGCGATTGCACCCAACGACGTCGCGCCGTGGGTGGCGCAATCGGAGAATGCCCACCCTGGCATCCGCCAGGCGCGTGCGGCGCTGGACATCGCTGCGCTGGAAACTCGCCGTGCCCAAGCCGGCAAAAAGCCCACGGTGGACCTGACCGGCCAGTACCAGCTCAGCCGCTCGCCCAGCACCTCGTCGTTGGCCGCAGGCAATGTGCGCACCAACACCGCGAGTGTGGGTGTGCAGTTCAACCTGCCGCTCTACACCGGCGGCGCGCTGGAGAACCGCATCGTTGAGGCCGCCGCCCTGGAAGACAAAGCCCGCACCGACCTGGAAGCCGCCCGCCGCAACGTGGCGCAGGCCACACGCACGGCGTTTTTTGGCGTCGTCTCCGGTCTCGGTCAGGTCAAGGCGCTGGAGGCCGCCGAGGCGTCCAGTCAAAGTGCACTGGACGCCAACAAACTGGGCTACCAAGTGGGTGTGCGCATCAACATCGACGTGCTCAACGCACAGAGCCAGTTGTTCCAAACCAAACGCGATCTGGCCGTGGCGCGCTACAACGTGCTGCTGGGCACGCTGCGTTTGAAGCAGGCCGGTGGTGTGTTGAAGGCCGAGGACTTGGCCGCCATTGATGCTCTGTTGGCCAAATAAGCCTTGCGCCGCCAGGGCTTATCCTGATGGGTGGGTGGATCGGGGCGGCACATTGCCCTGTTCCGCTCATGTCCCCCGGGCGCTGCGCGCCCTCCGCCTTTACTTCGCTGCACAGGGCAGCATGCCACCCCGATCTGCAACTGTGTAGGTACGCCTCCGCTGGTACGCCAACACGGCTGATGCCCGAGGGCACGGGGTGCCTGGCGCAGCGGCATAAAGGCGGAGGAGGCGAAGCCGACGGGGGACAGCCGCGGAGCCAGGTGCCCCGTGTCCTTGAGCGAGGACACGGGCGTAGGTAAACGACTCAGGCCTTGGCTGCGTCCAGATTGCGCAAGCGGATGTGCAGTTCGCGCAGCTGCTTTTCGTCCACTGGCGACGGGGCTTGCGTGAGCAGGCACTGGGCGCGCTGGGTCTTGGGGAAGGCGATCACGTCGCGGATGGATTCGGCACCGGTCATCAGGGTGATGATGCGGTCCAGACCAAAGGCCAGGCCGCCGTGCGGGGGGGCGCCGTACTGCAGCGCGTCGAGCAGGAAGCCGAACTTGAGCTGCGCGTCCTCAGGGCTGATCTTGAGCGCGTCGAACACCTTCTGCTGCACGTCGGCGCGGTGGATACGGACCGAGCCACCGCCGATTTCCCAGCCGTTGAGCACCATGTCGTAGCCCTTGGCGATGCACTTTTCGGGCGCGGTCACCATCCAGTCCTCGTGGCCGTCTTTCGGCGCGGTGAAGGGGTGGTGCACGGCCGTCCAGCGGTCTTCTTCCTCGTCGTGTTCGAACATGGGGAAGTCCACCACCCACATCGGCGCCCAGCGCTGCTCGAAGAAGCCCTTCTTCTTGCCCAGCTCGCTGTGACCGATCTTGATGCGCAGCGCGCCGATGGCGTCGTTGACGATCTTGGCCTTGTCGGCACCGAAGAACAGGATGTCGCCGTCCTGCGCGCCGCTGCGCGTGAGGATGTGCTGGAGAGCGGCGTCGTGGATGTTCTTGACGATGGGCGACTGCAGGCCATCGCGGCCCTTGGCCAGCTCGTTGACCTTGATCCAGGCCAGGCCCTTGGCGCCGTAGATCTTGACGAACTCGGTGTAGGCGTCGATCTCGCTGCGGCTCATCTCGGCGCCGCCAGGCACACGCAGGGCCACCACACGGCCGTTCTTCATTTGAGCAGGTGCGCTGAAGACCTTGAAGTCCACGTCGGCCATGACGTCGGTCAATTCGGTGAATTCGAGCTTGACGCGCAGGTCGGGCTTGTCGGAGCCGTAGCGGTGCATGGCTTCGCTGTAAGCCATCACGGGGAACTCGCCCAGATCGATGTCCAGCACGTTCTGGAACACGGTCTTGATCATGCCCTGGAACATGTCGCGGATCTCCTGCTCGGTGAGGAAGGAGGTCTCGATGTCGATCTGGGTGAACTCGGGCTGGCGGTCAGCGCGCAGGTCTTCGTCGCGGAAGCACTTGGTGATCTGGTAGTAGCGGTCAAAGCCGGCGACCATCAGCAGCTGCTTGAACAGCTGGGGCGACTGCGGCAGCGCGAAGAACTGCCCGTCGTGCACGCGGCTGGGCACCAGGTAGTCGCGCGCGCCTTCGGGCGTGCTCTTGGTGAGCATGGGGGTTTCGATGTCGACGAAGCCGTTGGCGTCGAGGAACTTGCGCACCTCCATGGCCACCTTGTAGCGCAGCATCAGGTTGCGCTGCATGTAGGGGCGGCGCAGGTCCAGCACGCGGTGCGTGAGGCGGGTGGTCTCCGACAGGTTGTCGTCGTCCAGCAGGAAGGGCGGCGTGACCGAGGGGTTGAGCACGTTCAGCTCGTGGCACAGGATCTCGATCTTGCCGCTTTTGAGGCTGTCGTTGGCCGTGCCTTCGGGACGCGCGCGCACCAGGCCGGTGATCTGCACGCAGAACTCGTTGCGCACGCCTTCAGCGGTTTTGAACATGTCGGCGCGGTCGGGGTCGCACACCACTTGCACAGAACCTTCGCGGTCGCGCAGGTCGACAAAAATCACACCACCGTGGTCGCGGCGGCGGTTGACCCAGCCGCACAAGGTCACGGTCTGGCCCATCAGGGCTTCGGTCACCAGACCGCAGTAGTGGGTACGCATCGCCATGGCTGTTCTCTTTTCTCTCGGGTTTCGCTGAAAGGGATCATGGGCAGCGGCTCAGGCCACCACCGTCTTGAGTTTGGGATTCTTGGGACCACCAGGGACAATCACGCCCATGGAGATCACGTAGGTCAGGGCCTCGTCCACCGACATGGCCAGTTCGACACAACGGCTGCGCGGCACCATCACAAAGTAGCCACCGGTGGGGTTGGGGGTGGTTGGCACGTACACGCTGAGGCAATCGTCCGGCAGATGACGCGCCAACTCACCTGCGGGTGCGCCCGTCAGAAAGGCGATGGTCCACATCCCATCGTGCGGCCATTGCACCAGCAAGGCCTGCCGGAAAGCGTTGCCTTTTTCTGAAAACAGGGTGTCGGACACTTGCTTGACACCCGAGTAGATGGAACGCACCACGGGAATGCGGTGCAACAAGGCGTGCCACCAATGGACCAGTTTGTTGCCGATGATGTTGGACGCCATGGCGCCGATGCTCAACACCACCACCAGCGCGAACACGACGCCCAAGCCGGGAATGTGCATGCCCAGCCACCGGTCGGGTTGCCAGGCCATGGGCAGGATGCGCAAGGTCTGGTCCAGCGTGCTCACCACCCAGTCCAGCACCCACAAGGTGATGATGAGCGGCACGAGGACCAGCAGGCCGGAAAACAGCCATTTGCGCAGGGCGGCAATCATGAGTTGGCTTTCGGTGCGGCCGCTTCAGTGGCAGGCGCAGGAGCCGCCACAGCCGCCAGCCGTCGAGCTGGTGCCTGTCTCGGCCGTGGCCGGCGCGGGCGCCGCAGCAGCATCGGCGGCGGCCGGCGCTGCAGCGGCCGCTGCGCCGGCGGCGGGTGCGCTGGCGCCACCCGAGCCACCACGGAAATCGGTGACGTACCAGCCCGAGCCCTTGAGCTGGAATCCGGCGGCGGTGAGTTGTTTGGAGAAAGCCTCGGCACCGCAAGCCGGGCAAGCCGTCAGCGGGGCGTCCGAGATTTTTTGCAACACGTCCTTGGCGTGACCGCAAGACGCGCACTTGTAAGCGTAGATGGGCATGGCGTGGACCTGAAGAAAAGGGATGACGACCCGGCAGGCGAGCGGCCTGCACCGGGTCAACGAACAAAACCCGTCATTATAAATTGGGGCTCGGCGCCCCGCCTCAAGCCAGGGTGCTCACCAAATCTGCACGCGCACCAGCAGCTGCATGGCCAGCAAGCCCAGCAAAAAGCCCAGCCCCACATAAACGATCATCTGCAACAGGCGGTTGGTGCGCCGCTGCTCGTCCATCAAGGCCTTCAGGTCGCGCCGCAGGTCGTCGGGGCGCTGCTGCAAATAATCGTGCAGCAGGCGCGGCAAGGCGGGCAGCAGTTTGGCGTACTGAGGCGCTTCCTCCTTGAGCTGGCGCAACAGGCGCTGCGGCCCCACCTGATCGAGCATCCACTTCTCAAGAAAGGGCTTGGCCGTGCTCCACAGGTCCAGCTCCGGGTCCAGTTCGCGGCCCAGGCCTTCGATGTTGAGCAAGGTTTTTTGCAGCAGCACCAGCTGGGGTTGGATTTCGACGTTGAAGCGACGCGAGGTCTGGAACAGGCGCATGAGCACCATGCCCAGCGAAATTTCCTTCAGCGGACGGTCAAAATACGGTTCGCAGACCGCGCGTATGGCCGACTCCAGCTCGTCCACCCGCGTGTCGCTCGGCACCCAGCCGCTTTCGATGTGCAGCTCCGCCACGCGTTTGTAGTCGCGTCGGAAAAAAGCGGAGAAGTTCTGGGCCAGGTACTCCTTGTCGTACTCGGTCAGGGTGCCCACGATGCCGAAATCCAGCGAGATGTAACGGCTGAAGCTGGTGGGCTCCACGCTCACCTGGATGTTGCCGGGGTGCATGTCGGCATGGAAAAAGCCGTCGCGGAACACCTGGGTGAAAAAGATGGTGACGCCATCGCGTGCCAAGCGCGGAATGTCCACGCCACGGGCGCGCAGTTCCTCGATGCGGCTGATAGGCACACCCTTCATGCGCTCCATCACCATCACCTCGGGGCGGCAATAGTCCCAGTACATCTCGGGGATCAGCACCAGCCCCACGTCCTGCATGTTGCGGCGCAACTGCGCGGCGTTGGCGGCTTCGCGCACCAGGTCCAGCTCGTCGTGCAGGTATTTGTCGAACTCGGCCACCACCTCGCGTGGCTTGAGTCGTTTGCCATCGGCCGAGAGGCGTTCCACCCAGCCAGCCATGACACGCATCAGGCCCAGGTCCTTGTCGATCACCGGCAGCATGTTGGGGCGCAGCACCTTGACAGCCACCTCACGACCGTCGTTCAGCGTGGCGAAGTGCACCTGCGCAATCGAAGCACTGGCGATCGGCACCTGCTCGAAGCTGGCGAACACCTGTTCCAGCTTGCGGCCAAAGGCACGCTCGATGGTGGCCACGGCGACGTCGCTGGGAAACGGTGGCACGCGGTCTTGCAGGGCGGCCAGTTCATCGGCAATGTCGGGCGGCAACAAATCGCGGCGTGTGGACAGGACCTGGCCAAACTTGACAAAGATGGGGCCCAAGCGCTCCAGCGCCTCGCGCAGGCGTTGGCCACGGGGCACGCTCAGGTCGCGACCGATGGACACCCAGCGCGTGAGCAGGCGCAGCAGCGGGTGCTGGAAGCTCGACAACACCAGCTCGTCCAGCCCGTGCCGGAGCACCACCCAAACAATGAAAGCGCCGCGGAAAAACCGCCTCATGGTTGGGCCTTGGGCACGTCGGCCGCCGCCCCGGGCACCACCCGCGACACAAAACCCCGCACCGCTGTTGCCAGCGCCTGCGCCTGGCTCACCAGGGTGTGGGCAGCGGCATCGCCCAGGAAACGCGAGAGGTCTTCCTCCATGTCCCAGCGCAGGTTGTCGGCCAGCCAGGCCACATCGGCCGCCAGCGCCACGTCACCCTGTATGGACACATCGGGCTTCTGCCCGGACATCACCGCCTGCGCCACCGCCAGCGGCGAGGTCTGCACCAAGGTGATGCTCAGATCGGGTTCGGCCGCCACGTGCGTGCGCTCCAGCAGACCGGCCGGGCTGGCCGCCAGGCGCAGGTCGAACACCCCCCAGCGCACCAGCATGACCTTGCCTGTTTGCCGCTTGAGACGCTCCTGCGCCTGCGGCTCCTGCATCAGCACATGGTTGGCGAACAGCACCACACGGTTCTGCAGTTCGGCCACCAGCCAGTCGGGCAACTGCACCGACGCGGCCAACGACTGCAGGAAATCAAAAGGAGGAAAAGAAATCGGGGACGCCTGTTTCATGGTCCCCGATTCTGACGGATAAAACCGGGTCGCCGCAGGCGCGGCGCGGGGGTGGGCTAACTCACTGCAGGGCCTGCACGCCGGCCACCAGCCAACCGCCCTTGCCCGCCTTGGGACGGGTGATGTTCCAGACCTCGCGGAACGGGTTGGGACCGGTCGACACATCCTCGCGAATCAGCCCGGAAAACTCGACGCTGGCCATGTAGCCCTGCTCCAGTTCTTCGATGCCCAGCAGGTGCGCCTCCAGCATCACGACCTCGGTCTGGTTGGGGGCACCGCCGGTGTGTTGCTCGCGCTCGGCCAGCTGGGACTTGATCTGCGCGAGCATCTCGTCGGTCATCATGGCACGCAAGCTGGGGATGTCAGAGCGGTCCCACGCCGCTTGCAGGTTGACGAAGTTGGCTTTGGATGCGCTCAGGAAACCATCGACATCAAAATCTGCCGGGATAGACCAGTTTTGAGCACTGTTGAGCGCGGTGCCAATCAGCGCGCCACCAGCCAGTGCGGGCGAGCCGGTGTCAAAGCCCATGGTGCTGCGCTCCCAGGGCCGGGCCGAGGCGTCGTTGCCCACGTTCTGCGGGCTGTAGCCACGTGGCGTGGTGGCGTCGGCGCTCTGGAAGGCCAGGTTCGCGCCGCCCACTTGGGCAGCCCGCGATTGGGCGCGCGAGCGCAGCACCCAGCCCACCACCATCACGGCCACCACACCCAGCAAGGCCACTAGCAGAAACTGCGCAAACGCCTCACCAAACCCCAACGTGGACGCCAGCCAGGCCAGCCCCAAACCCGCAGCGAGGCCGCCCAGCATGGTGCCCCAAAGGCGCTGGGGTGCGGCGGCGGGCGCGGCCGCCGTGGGTTTGGTGGCGGCAGCACCCTGCGCAGGCGCCTGCGGCGCGGCTGCCGGTGTGTTGCGCTGGGTCACGTTGGCGGATTGTTTGCCCACGGAGGCGCCGCCGCCCAGGCGCTTGGCCCACACGTCCTGCGACGTGATCGCCATGGCACACACAAACAGGACAGACAGCAGCTTCATGACAACTCCTTCAACCCACAAGGTTCACAGACTTCACACACCCGACACGGGATTCAACACTTGATGCCCACATGCAACGCCACCACCCCGGCCGTGAGGTTGTGGTAGTCCACATGCCCAAAACCAGCCTCGCGCATCAGTTGCTTGAGGGTTTCCTGGTCGGGGTGCATGCGTATGGATTCGGCGAGGTAGCGGTAGCTGCCTTCGTCGCCAGCCACCAGGCGCCCCATCTTGGGCACCACGTTGAAGGTGTACCACTCGTAGGCTTTTTCCAGCGGCTTGGCGACCTTGGAAAACTCCAGCACCAGCAGCTTGCCGCCAGGGCGCAGCACGCGCTGCATTTCCTTGAGCGCCACGTCCTTGTGCGTCATGTTGCGCAAGCCAAAGGCCACGGTGACGATGTCGAAATGGCCATCGGGAAAGGGCAGTTTTTCCGCGTCACACACCAGGGTGGGCAGGATCACACCCGCGTCGAGCAGGCGGGTGCGCCCCTCGCTCAGCATGGCTTCGTTGATGTCGGTGTGCACCACCTGGCCCATGGGGCCCACCTTGGGCGCGAAGGCCAGGCCCAGATCGCCCGTGCCCCCGGCGATGTCGAGCACGCGGTCGCCCGGTTGCGGGTTGGCCACGGTGACGGTGTAGTGTTTCCAGGCCCGGTGCAGGCCGGCCGACATCAGGTCGTTCATCACGTCGTAACGTGACGCAACCGCGTCGAAAACGCCGCGCACGTGCTTGGCCTTGTCGCGCTCGTCGACGGTCTTGAAGCCGAAATGGGTGGTGGACATAGGTGTTGATGTTAGAGCACCACACCGGTGCAAACATCAAAACCAGCGTGGCGCGGCGGGGCAAAACCCCCAAAAAAGCCCAACAAACATGCGGCTGTGCACCCCAAAACGGACCGCAGCCCGCATGTTCAGTGGTGTGAGCCGCAGGCGTGACCGGCTTTTTCGTGCATGGGTGCGTCGCGGCCCACGCCGGCTGCAGCGAGCCGTGCGTTGTAATCGGCCCACAACTCGGCTTCTTTCGAGCCCAGGAAATACAGGTAATCCCAGGAAAAAATGCCGCTGTCGTGGCCATCGCTGAAGGTGGGCTGCACGGCGTAGTTGCCCACCGGCTCCAGCGCCATGACCGCCACCTCACGTTTGCCGGTCTGCAACACCTCCTGGCCCGGGCCGTGGCCCTGCACCTCGGCCGAAGGCGAATACACACGCATCAACTCAAAGGGGATGCGGAAGGTCTTGCCGTCCGAAAAACCCACCTCCAACACCCGCGACTTGTTGTGCAGCGTGATGGATTCGGGGCTGGGGGTGTCTTGGGTCAGGCCGGCCATGGGGGTTGTCTCCGAGTTCAATGAAAGGTGGCCGCCAGCGCCTGGTCGAGCGCCGGCAGCTTACTGCTCAGCACGGCCAGTGCCGCAGGCAACGGTTCGCGTTGTGCTGGCGCCCAGATGGGCGCAGGGAAATGGCTGTCGCCTTCAAAACGCGCAATCAGGTGCCAATGCAGGTGCGGCACCACATTGCCCAGCGCGGCGAGGTTGATTTTGGTGGGCGCGAGGTGGGCGCGCATCAGGCGCTCCACCTGGGTGACCACATCCATGCATTCGTGGCGCTCGGCATCGCTCAGGTCAGACAGCTCGGCGACGTGGGCGTTCCAGACCACGCGGTAGAAGGCGGGATAGGCCGGCGTGTCGGTGGCGCGGATCAGGCGCCATTTCGGCGCCCGGTGGATCAGCAGGCCACCGTCGGTGTCACACAACACGCAGCGGGCCATGGTCAGACCAGCACCCGCTCAATGCCGCCGGCATTGGCGCGCGCCACGTACTCGGGCATCCAGTCTTCGCCCAGGATCTTGCGCGCCATCTCGACCACGATGTAGTCGGCTTCCAGCAAACCGTTCTGCAAGTCGTCGCCGTAGCGGCTCAGGCCTTGAAGGCAGCTGGGGCAGCTGGTGAGGATTTTGAGGTCGGCCTTGGCATCGAGGCCCGCCTGCTCGCGCAGCGCGGTTTCGTTCTTGCGCAGCTCCTCTTCCTTGCGGAAACGCACCTGGGTCGAAATGTCAGGTCGCGTCACGCCCAGCGTGCCCGACTCGCCGCAGCAGCGCGCGCTCTGCAGCACATCGGGGCCCAGCAGCGCCTTCACCGTCTTGAGCGGCTCCTGCTGCTTCATGGGCGTGTGGCAGGGGTCGTGGTACAGGTAGGCACCCTTGTTGTCGAGGACGATGCCTTTTTCCAGCAGGTACTCGTGGATGTCGATGATGCGGCAGCCGGGGAAAATCTTGTCGAATTCATAGCCCTGCAACTGGTCGTAGCAGGTGCCACAGCTCACCACCACCGTCTTGATGTCGAGGTAGTTGAGCGTGTTGGCCACGCGGTGGAACAACACCCGGTTGTCGGTGATGATCTTCTCGGCCTTGTCGAACTGGCCCGAACCGCGCTGCGGGTAGCCACAGCACAGGTAGCCCGGCGGCAACACGGTCTGAACACCCGCGTGCCATAACATGGCCTGGGTAGCCAAGCCGACCTGGCTGAACAGCCGCTCGGAGCCACAGCCGGGGAAATAGAACACCGCCTCCGTGTCGGCCGTGGTGGCCTGCGGGTTGCGGATGATGGGCACGTAGTCCTTGTCCTCAATGTCCAGCAGCGCGCGTGCGGTTTTCTTGGGCAGGTTGCCCGGCATCTTTTTGTTGATGAAGTGGATGATCTGCTCCTTGATCGGAGCAGGCCCCACCGTGGCCGGCGGCGCGTTGGTTTGCTTTCGCGCGGCCAGTTTGAGCACGTCGTTCGCAATGCGCTGCGCCTTCATGCCCAGGCCCACCATGCCAGCGCGCGCCAGCTTGATGGTCTCGGGGTTGGTGGCGTTGAGCATGAACATGGCGGCGGCGTTGCCTGGGCGGAAGCTCTTCTTGCCCATCTTGCGCAGCAGATTGCGCATGTTCATGGTCACGTCGCCGAAGTCGATCTTGACCGGGCATGGCGTGAGGCACTTGTGGCAGACCGTGCAGTGGTCGGCCACGTCCTCGAACTCTTCCCAGTGTTTGATGCTGATGCCCCGGCGTGTCTGCTCCTCGTACAAAAAGGCCTCGACCAGCAGCGAGGTGGCCAGGATTTTGTTGCGCGGGCTGTACAACAAATTGGCGCGAGGCACGTGGGTGGCGCACACCGGCTTGCACTTGCCGCAGCGCAGGCAATCTTTCACGCTGTCGGCAATGGCGCCGATGTCGCTCTGCTGCATGATCAGCGACTCATGCCCCATGAGGCCGAAGCTGGGCGTGTAGGCCTGGCTCAGGTCGGCCATGCGCACGTCGTCTTTTTCAGCGTTGCGCAGCAGCTTGCCTTTGTTGAAGCGGCCTTCGGGGTCCACGCGCTGCTTGTAGTCGGCAAAAGGCGCCAGCTCGGCTTCGGTCAAAAACTCCAGCTTGGTGATGCCAATGCCGTGTTCGCCCGAGATCACGCCGTCCAGGCTGCGCGCCAGCACCATGATGCGGGCCACCGCTTCGTGTGCGGTCTGCAGCATCTCGTAGTCGTCGCTGTTGACGGGGATGTTGGTGTGCACGTTGCCGTCGCCGGCGTGCATGTGCAGGGCCACCCAGACGCGGCCCTTGAGCACGCGTTTGTGGATGGCATTGCACTCGGTCAGGATGGCGCCGAACGCCGCACCGCTGAAGATGCCTTGCAGCGGCAGACGGAGCTGGGTTTTCCAGCTCGCGCGCAGCCGGTGGTCTTGCAGTTCCGAGAACAGGCCATCCACATCGCGCAGCCAGCCGGCCCACAGGGCGCGCACCTCGCGCACCAGCGCCAGCGCCTGCGCCACGCGGTCTTCCAGCAGCTCGGCGCTGGGGATTTCGCTGGCGTCGTCGGTTTTGCCCAGCGGCAGGTTGCCCCGGCTGAAGAAGGTCTCCAGCTCGTCGCACAGGCGCAACTTGTTGCGCAGGCTCAGCTCGATGTTGATGCGCTCGATGCCGTCGGTGTACTCGGCCATGCGCGGCAGCGGGATCACCACGTCTTCGTTGATCTTGAAGGCGTTGGTGTGGCGGCTGATGGCGGCCGTGCGCTTGCGGTCGAGCCAGAACTTCTTGCGCGCTTCGGCACTGATGGCCACAAAACCTTCGCCGCTGCGCGAGTTGGCGATGCGCACCACCTCGCTGGTGATGCGGGCCACGGCGTCGGCATCGTCGCCCACGATGTCTCCGACCAACACCATCTTGGGAAAGCCGCCGCGCTTGCTTTTGGTGGTGTAGCCCACCGCCTTCAGGTAGCGGTCGTCCAGGTGCTCCAAACCCGCGAGCAGCACGCCCGAGCGCTTTTGCTCGGCGAACATGAAGTCCTTGATCTCGACGATGCTGGGCACGGCGTCGCGGGCGTTGCCAAAGAACTCCAGGCACACCGTGCGGGTGTGTTCGGGCATGCGATGCACCACCCAGCGGCAGCTGGTGATGAGGCCGTCGCAGCCTTCCTTCTGAATGCCCGGCAGGCCGCTCAGGAACTTGTCGGTCACGTCCTTGCCCAGGCCTTCCTTGCGGAAAGTTTTGCCCGGGATCACCAGGCGCTCGCTGCGCACCGGCGTTTTGCCGTCGGCCTCGAAATACTTCAGTTCAAAGCTGGCCGCCTCGGCATCGTGGATCTTGCCCAGGTTGTGGTCCAGGCGCGTGACTTCCAGCCACTGCGCCTGCGGTGTCACCATGCGCCAGCTCACCAGGTTGTCCAGCGCCGTGCCCCACAACACGGCCTTCTTGCCGCCCGCGTTCATGGCCACGTTGCCGCCCACGCAGGACGCTTCGGCCGAGGTCGGATCGACGGCGAACACATAGCCCGCGCGTTCGGCCGCATCGGCCACGCGCTGGGTCACCACGCCGGCTTCGGTCCACACCGTGGCCACCGGCTGGCCGTGGCCGGGGATGGCCACAAACTCCACCTCGGTCATGGCCTCCAGCTTCTCGGTGTTGATGACCACGCTCTTCCACGTCAGTGGGATGGCGCCGCCGGTGTAGCCGGTGCCGCCCCCTCGCGGGATGATGGTCAAGCCCAACTCGATGCAGCCCTTGACCAGGCGCGCCATCTCGGCCTCGGTGTCGGGGCACAAGACCACAAAGGGGTATTCCACGCGCCAGTCGGTGGCGTCCGTCACGTGGCTGACGCGCGAGAGGCCGTCGAACTTGACGTTGTCCTTGGCCGTGAGGCGGCGCAACTCGCGCACCACACGCTGGCGCAAGGCCGCCATCTCATCGAAATGGCGCGCAAAGCCTTCGATTGCCGCGCTGGCGGCCTGGGCCAACTCGCCCACCAGGGCATCGCGGGCAGGGTCGTCCTGGGGCGTGCGGCGCTTTTGCACCTCGGACAGGCGGTGATGCAAGGCATCCACAAGGAGGCGGCGGCGCTTGGGGTTGTCCAGCAGGTCGTCCTGCAGGTAGGGGTTGCGCTGAACCACCCAGATGTCGCCCAGCACTTCGTACAACATGCGGGCCGAGCGTCCGGTGCGGCGTTCCTGGCGCAATTGGTTGAGCACGTCCCAGGCCCGGGAGCCCAGCAGCCGCACAACGATCTCGCGATCGGAGAACGAGGTGTAGTTGTACGGGATCTCGCGCAGGCGCGGCGCATCCGTGGTCACGTCGACCAGGGCCTCGGGCAAATAGGGAGCATTCATGGGGACAGTGGCTGGGGCGGCTGGCGCGACCACCCGGCGTGGCAGGGCCGCAAATGTTACCGCAGCGCAGCATGGGCCTGCTGGCCTCATGGAAACCCCGGCTTGTCACACAAGTGAAATACCGGTGCAATACTTTTCACAAAAATGCCACAAGTGAGCGTTAAGCTGCGCGCCTGTGTTTCTGTAACGTATTCAGGAGAACCCATGACATCTCGCATTTCCCGCCTCACCCTCGCCGTGGCCCTGGGCCTGAGCGCCGCCGGCGCCCACGCCCAGACCGAAATCCAGTGGTGGCATTCCATGGGTGGCGCCTTGGGTGAATGGGTGAACGACCTGGCCAAGGAATTCAACGCCAGCCAGAAGGACTACAAGATCGTGCCGACCTTCAAGGGCAGCTACGACGAGTCCATGACCGCCGCCATCGCCGCCTTCCGCGCCGGCAACGCCCCCCACGTGCTGCAGGTGTTTGAAGTGGGCACGGCCACCATGATGGCCAGCAAGGGCGCCATCGTGCCCGTGGCCGAGGTCATGAAAAAAGCGGGCGTGACATTTGACGCCAATGCGTATGTGCCCGCTGTGGCAGGCTACTACACCGCCCCCAACGGTCAGATGCTGAGCTTCCCGTTCAACAGTTCGACGCCGGTGTTCCACTACAACAAAGATGCCTTCAAGGCCGCAGGCATGGACCCAGAGAAGCCGCCCACCACCTGGCCTGAAGTGGCCCTGGCTGCGGCCAAGCTCAAGGCCAGCGGACACAAGTGCCCCTTCACCACCAGCTGGATCAGCTGGACGCAATTGGAGAGCTTCTCTGCCTGGCACAACGTGGAGTTCGCCACCAAGAACAACGGTTTTGCCGGCCTGGACACCCGCCTGGCCTTCAACACGCCCCTGCACGTTCGCCACATCGAAAACCTGGCCAACATGGCCAAGCAAGGCCTGTTCGTCTACAAGGGGCGCGGCAACGCAGCTGACGCCACCTTTGTGTCGGGCGAATGCGCCATGGCCACCGGCTCATCGGCGCTGTATGGCAACGTGACCCGCAACGGCAAGTTCGGCTACGGCATCGGCACCCTGCCCTACTACCCGGACGTGCCGGGCGCACCGCAGAACACCGTGATCGGTGGCGCCAGCCTGTGGGTCATGGCGGGCAAGAAAGCCGAAGAGTACAAGGGTGTGGCGCAGTTCTTTGCCCACCTGTCCAAGCCTGAGATTGCCGCCGCCAGCCACCAGCGCACCGGTTACCTGCCCGTGACCAAGGCCTCGTTCGAAATGACCGATAAGGCCGGCTTCTACAAAAAGAACCCTGGCACCGACGTGTCGGTGACACAGATGATTCGCAAAACCACCGACAAGTCGCGGGGCGTGCGCCTGGGCAACTTTGTGCAGATCCGCACCATCGTTGATGAGGAGCTGGAAGGCGTGTGGTCGGGCAAAAAGCCGGCCAAGGAAGCGCTGGACACGGCCATCAAGCGCGGCAATGAACAGCTGGAGCGTTTCCAGAAAGCCAACAAGGGCTGAGAACCCATCCACGGCTGTGCCGCGCTGACGGCACCTTCAGGCCCTCCCGCGCGGCGCGCGGGAGGGTGTGTTTTTTTCCAAGCAAAATCGCCCCATGGAAAAACGCGTTCGCTTCAAATCGTGGTGGCTGCCCTGGCTGCTGGTGGCACCACAAATGGCCGTGGTGCTGGTGTTCTTTTTCTGGCCCGCCGCCCAGGCGCTTTACCAGAGTGTGCTCACGCAGGACGCCTTTGGCACTTCAACCGAGTTTGTGGGCATGGAGAACTTCCAGCGCCTGTTCAACGACGAGAGCTACCTGGCCTCGTTCAAGACCACGGCCGTGTTCTCCATCTTGGTGGCCGGATCTGGCCTGGTGATCGCCCTGTTGCTTGCCGTCATGGCCAACCGCGTGGTGCGTGGTGCTGGCTTTTACAAAACCCTGCTGATCTGGCCCTATGCGGTGGCGCCTGTGGTGGCGGGGGTGTTGTGGCTGCTGATGTTCGCGTCACCCTATGGCGTGATCGCCTATTTCCTGCGCTGGCTGGGCCTGCCCTGGGACCACCTGCTCAACGCCAACCACGCCATGGCCTTGATCGTGATGGCGGCCGTGTGGAAACAGATTTCCTACAACTTTCTGTTTTTCCTCGCTGGCCTGCAGTCCATTCCTCAGTCGCTGATCGAAGCCGCCACCATCGACGGTGCTTCGCCCTGGCACCGCTTCTGGACCATCGTATTCCCGCTGCTCTCGCCCACCACGTTCTTTCTGCTGGTGATCAACATCGTCTACGCCTTTTTCGACACCTTCGCCATCGTTGACGCCGCCACCCACGGGGGCCCAGGCAAAGACACGGCCATCCTCGTCTACAAGGTGTACTACGACGGCTTCAAGGCGCTTGACATGGGCGGCTCGGCCGCGCAGTCGGTCATCCTCATGCTGATCGTGGTGGCCCTGACGGTGATCCAGTTCCGCTTTGTTGAAAAGAAAGTGCAGTACTGAAGATGCCCCCCCACGCTCATCACTTCGTGTATTCGCTGCCCCCCGAGGGGGCTGCCCTCCCTTGGGGCGGCCCGGCGGGAGACCATCCATGATCGAACGACGCCCCGGCCTGACCTTTCTGGCCCACCTCATCCTCATCCTGGGCGTGCTGGTGGTGGCCTTCCCGGTTTTCATCACCTTCATTGGCTCCACCCAGACGGCCGAGCAGGTGTCCACCAGCAACCCCTTGTCGCTGTGGCCTGGCAACAACTTCATCGAGAGCTACCGCCTGGCCCTGTTCGGTGGCAAAACCACCGGGGGCTCCACCATTGCGCCGGTCGCGCCCATGTTGTGGGTGAGCTTCGTCAGCGCCATGGTCATTTCCATTGGCAAGATCGCCATCTCGCTGCTGTCGGCGTTTGCCATCGTCTACTTCCGCTTCCCCGCACGCGGGCTGGTGTTCTGGATGATCTTCGTGACGCTGATGCTGCCGGTGGAGGTGCGCATAGGCCCCACCTACCAGGTGGTGTCCGACTTGGGCATGCTCAACAGCTACGCCGGCCTCACCGTGCCACTGATCGCATCCGCCACCGCCACCTTCTTGTTCCGGCAGTTCTTCCTCACCGTGCCAGACGAATTGGTGGAAGCCGCACGCATCGACGGCGCCGGCCCCATGCGCTTTTTCTTCGACGTGCTGCTGCCGTTGTCTCGCACCAGCATTGCCGCGCTGTTCGTGATCCAGTTCATCTACGGCTGGAACCAGTACCTGTGGCCGCTGCTGGTGACCACCAACGAGGACATGTACCCCATCGTCCTGGGCATCAAGCGCGCCATCTTCGGCGAGGTCTACGTGGAATGGAACGTGGTCATGGCCACCGCCATCCTGGCCATGCTGCCACCCGCGCTGGTGGTCATGCTGATGCAGAAATGGTTCGTCAAGGGCCTGGTCGACACCGAAAAATAAGATTCACACATGGCTTCCATCACACTCAAAAACGTCGTCAAGCAATACCACCAGGGCAAGCAGTCGCTGCAGGTCATCCACGGCGTCAACGCCGAGATCGCCGATGGTGAATTCATCGTCATCGTTGGCCCTTCGGGCTGTGGCAAATCGACGCTGCTGCGCATGGTTGCGGGCCTGGAAGAGATTTCGGGCGGCGACATCATGATTGGCCCACGCGTGGTCAATCAGCTGGAGCCGGCCGAACGCGACATCGCCATGGTGTTCCAGAACTACGCCCTCTACCCGCACATGAGCGTGTTCGACAACATGGCCTATGGTCTGAAAATCGCCAAGGTGCCGGTGGCTGAAATCAAGGCCCGGGTGGACAAGGCCGCCGGCATCCTGGAGCTGGGCCACCTGCTGGAGCGCAAGCCGCGCCAGCTCTCGGGTGGTCAGCGCCAGCGCGTGGCCATGGGCCGCGCCATCGTGCGCCAACCACAGGTGTTTTTGTTCGATGAACCGCTGTCCAACCTCGACGCGAAGCTGCGCGCCCAAACCCGTCTGGAAATCCAGAAGCTGCACCGCGAGCTGGGCATCACCAGCCTGTTTGTGACCCACGACCAGGTGGAGGCCATGACCCTGGCCCAGCGCATGATCGTGATGAACGCCGGCAACATGGAACAGTTCGGCACGCCCGAGGAGGTGTATGCGCGCCCGGCCACCACCTTTGTGGCCAGCTTCATGGGCGCACCGCCCATGAACCTGCTGCAGAAAGCCCCCGGTGTGCAGCCCGGCGAGATCCTGGGCGTGCGCCCCGAGCACCTGAGCATGGGCACGGATGGCGACGGCTGGAGCGCTCAGGTCGAAACCACCGAGATGCTGGGCGCGGAACGTCTGATTTACCTGCGCATCGCCGATGAAGGTCTGATCGTGCGCACCCACGCCGACGAGGCACCGCCTGCCATTGGCAGCACGGTCAAGGTGTGGTCGCGCCCCGAGCAGGTGCACCGCTTCAACGCAGAAACAGGGCGGCGCATCGACGCATGACGAACTGGCCTTACCCGCGCTGGATCGCCCACCGGGGTGCCGGCAAACTCTCGCCCGAGAACACACTCGCCGCTGTCCGCTTGGGCGCCGAGCACGGCTACCGCATGATTGAGTGCGACGTGAAGCTCAGCGCAGACGGCGTGCCCTTTTTGTTGCACGACGCCACACTGGAGCGCACCACCAACGGCCAAGGCACGGCGGGTGACCTGAGCTGGGCCGCCTTGTCGCGCCTGGACGCGGGTGCGTGGCATTCGCGCCGCTTTGTGGGCGAAAGCTTGCCCAGCTTCGAAGCCATTTCACGCTGGTGCCGCGCCAACGGCATGCTGCTGAACATTGAGATCAAGCCGACGCCTGGCACCGAAGCCCAGACCGGCCACGTGGTGGCCACCGAGGCCGCCCGGCTGTGGCAAGGCGCCCACGTGCCGCCGCTGCTGACATCGTTCCGGCCAGAGGCCTTGTACGCCGCACAGGCCGCAGCCCCAGCGCTGCCGCGCGGCTTGTTGCTCGACAGCTTGTGGGACGGCTGGTTGGACCATGCCCAGGCGCTGGGGGTTGTGGCGCTGGTCTGCAACCACGCCTTGTGGGACGACGCCCTGGTGGGCGTGGCACGCACCCACGGCTGGCGCATGCTCAGCTATACCGTCAACGACGAATGGGCGGCGCAGCGCCTGTGGGCCTTGGGCACCGACGGCATCATCACCGACCGCGTGGACCTGTTTGCGCCGGACTGATCAAGCCCGGTGCCGCCAGAACGCCAAGGTACCCATGATGAGCACCAGGGCACCGTAAGTGGCCATCTTGCCGTCACGGCCAAAAAACACCAGGCCCAGCGCCAACACCAGCACGCCTCCCAACGCGGCCCACACAAACAGGGCGCGTGCGTGGTGCAGGGCCCGCGGCGAGAAACGCGCCCCGGGCCGCAGCGCCCAGGACAACAGGGCCATCAAGGCAGCCACCGCCAGCGCGGGCGCAACAAAATTGGCGAAATGCAGCAAGGCGGTGGTGATACCCATGGGGGTGGCTCTCGGTCAAACGATTTGAAATTTTATAATTCACTACATGACCGTCTGGACTCTCGGCATCAACCACCACACCGCGCCCTTGGATTTGCGCGGGCGGTTCGCGTTTCCGCTGGACCAGATCCCTCACACCCTGGCACGTTTCCGCCAGTCGATGGCACGGGCGCCCGAAGCCACCTTGCTGTCCACCTGCAACCGCACCGAAATCTATTGCTCCACCGACGGTCAGTCGCTGGACCCGGCCATTGCCTGGTTGGCCCAGGCCGGTGGCGTGAGCCCCCACGAGTTGCGCAGCCACGCCTACATCCTGCAAGGCGACGACGCCGCCCGCCATGCCTTTCGCGTGGCCAGCGGGCTGGACAGCATGGTGCTGGGCGAGGCACAGATCCTGGGCCAGCTGAAAGACGCCGTGCGGGCGGCCGATGACGCCGGCGCCCTGGGCACCACACTGCACCAGCTGTTCCAACGTTCCTTTGCGGTGGCCAAGCAGGTGCGCAGCTCCACCGAGATCGGCGCCCACTCCATCAGCATGACGGCCGCTGCCGTGCGCCTGGCCGGCCAGCTCTTTGAAGACCTGAAAGACATCAAGGTGCTCTTCGTGGGCGCCGGCGAGATGATCGAGTTGGCCGCCACCCACTTTGCGGCCAAGACACCCAAAGGCATGGCGATTGCCAACCGCACGCTGGAGCGCGGCGAAGCCCTGGCCGGCCGCTTTGGTGCCGAGGTGCTGCGCCTGGCCGATTTGCCCGAGCGCCTGCACGAGTACGACGCTGTGGTCAGCTGCACCGCCAGCACCCTGCCCATCATTGGCCTGGGCGCGGTGGAGCGCGCGCTCAAACGCCGCAAACACCGGCCCATCTTCATGGTCGATCTGGCGGTGCCGCGTGACATCGAACAGGAAGTCAAGGCGCTGGAAGACGTCTACCTCTACACAGTGGACGATTTGGCCGCCGTGGTGCAGACCGGGCGCGACAACCGCCAGGCCGCCGTCGCCCAGGCCGAGGCCATCATCGACGCCGGGGTGCAGAGTTTCATGCACTGGATGCAGCAACGCGACCCCAAAGCCGGCGTTGTGCAGCTCATCCAGCAAATCCACCAGCAAACCGACGTCTGGCGCGAGGTGGAACTTGCCCGCGCGCGCAAGCGCCTCGCCAAAGGCGAGGACGTGGAAGCCGTGCTGGAAGCCCTGGCCAAAGGCCTGACCCAGAAGATGCTGCACGGCACCCTGGCCGAGCTGCACACGGGTGATGCCGAGGCGCGCGAAGCCACGGCCCAGACCGTTTCGCGCCTCTTCCTGCGCGAGCGCTAGGTGGTGGCGCGCAGCGCGCGCATGGCACCACCTTTTTTCTCCTATCCACGCTCCATCCGTCATGAAGCCCTTTCTCCGCGACACCCTTGAACGCCAGCGCCTGCGCCTGCACGAGCTGGACGCGCTCCTGAGTGCGCCCGATGCCACAGGCGACATGGCACGCTTTCGCCAGCTCACCCGCGAACACGCCGAAACCGATGCCCTGGTGCAGGTCTACCTGCGCCACCAGCAGCGCACGCGCGACCTCGCCGCCGCCCAGGCCATGGCTCAAGACGCTGACGTCGACATGGCGGCCATGGCGGCCGTGGAAATCGACAGCGCGCAAGCCGAGCTGGCCGCCCTGGACACCGAACTGCAGCTGATGCTGCTGCCCAAGGACCCGGACGACGAGCGCCACGCGTTCCTGGAAATCCGCGCTGGCACCGGCGGCGACGAGTCGGCGCTGTTTGCCGGCGATCTGGCGCGCATGTACACCCGCTACGCCGACAGTCAACATTGGCAAGTGGAGGTGGTGAGCGAGTCGCCCAGCGAGCTCGGCGGCTACAAGGAACTGGTGCTGCGCATCGTCGGCCACCACGCCTACGGCAAACTGCGCTTCGAGTCGGGCGGCCACCGCGTGCAACGTGTGCCCGCCACCGAAACCCAGGGCCGCATCCACACCAGCGCCTGCACCGTGGCGGTGATGCCCGAACCCGACGAGGCTGAGGCCATCAAGCTCAACCCGGCCGACCTGCGCATCGACACCTTCCGCGCCAGCGGGGCCGGTGGCCAGCACATCAACAAGACCGACTCCGCCGTGCGTGTGGTGCACCTGCCCACCGGCATCGTGGCCGAATGCCAAGACGGCCGCAGCCAACACAGCAACAAGGCCAAGGCGCTGCAAGTGCTGCAGGCGCGCATCCAGGAAAAGGAACGCAGCGAACGCGCGGCCAAAGAGGCCGCTTTGCGCAAAGGCCTGGTGGGCAGCGGCGACCGCAGCGACCGCATCCGCACCTACAACTTCCCGCAGGGCCGCCTCACCGACCACCGCATCAACCTCACGCTCTACAAGCTGGGCCAGGTGATGGAAGGTGACCTGGGCGACATCGTCCACGCGCTGCAGGTGGCGCGTGGCGCCGAGCTGCTGGCCGACCTGGAAGCCCAGGCCCCCAGCGGCGCCCTGCGTTGATGCCCATGCAGACGCTCAAACAGGCGCTGCTCGACGCCCAGGCCCAAGGGCTGGCCCGCATCGATGCCCAGCTGCTGCTGCTCCACACGCTGGGCCGCGACCCCAATGACCGTGCCTGGCTGCTGGCGCACGACACCGACGCCCTCCCCGCCGAGCCATCCACCACATTCAATGCCCTGTGCCAGCGCCGCTTGGCGGGCGAGCCTGTGGCCTACCTCACCGGCCACAAAGCGTTTTATGGCTTGCAACTCCGGGTGGACGCGCGTGTGCTCGACCCCCGCCCCGACACCGAGACGCTGGTGGACTGGGCCCTGGACGCTCTGCATGGCAAAACTCAGCCCCAGGTGTTGGACCTGGGCACCGGCAGTGGCGCCGTGGCCCTGGCCATTCAGCACCAACGCCCCAGCGCTGAGGTCCACGCCGTGGACGCCAGCCTGGCCGCACTGGCGGTGGCCCAAACCAACGCCCAGGCTTTGGGTCTGCCGGTGCGTTTCCTGGCGGGTTCGTGGTTTCAGGCCCTGCCCAACGGCCAGCGCTTCGACGCCATCGTCTCCAACCCGCCCTACGTGGCCGAAGGCGACCCTCACCTGCGCGCCCTCACCCACGAGCCGCTGTCGGCCCTCACCAGCGGCGCCGATGGGCTGGACGACATACGCACCATCGTGGCGCAAGCAGGCGAGTACTTGGTGCCCGGTGGCTGGCTGCTGCTGGAGCACGGACACGACCAAGGCGCCGCCGTGCGCGCCCTGCTGAGGGCGGCGGGCTTTGAGGCGGTCAGCACCCGCACCGATCTGGCGGGCTTGGACCGCTGCAGCGGCGGCCAATGGGCCGGGCGGGGATAATCCACCCATTCACCTTTTTCGGAGCGAATCCATGAGCGACGCACACACCCGCATCGACCAGTTGGTCAAATCCAACGACATCGTCCTGTTCATGAAGGGAAGCGCCAGCTTCCCCATGTGCGGCTTCTCGGGCCGCGCGGTGCAAATCCTCAAAGCCTGCGGCGTCGACCCCAAGGACCTGAAAACCGTCAACGTGCTGGACGACCCGGAAATCCGCCAGGGCATCAAGGACTACAGCCAGTGGCCCACCATCCCCCAGCTCTATGTCAAGGGCGAGTTCATCGGCGGCTCCGACATCATGATGGAGATGTACGAGTCGGGTGAACTGCAACAGGTCATCACCGGACAGAGCTGAGGCCCAGCCTTTTTGATCCTTTGATCAAAAGGCAACACCTGCCGCAGTTCCGGCGTTTCACGCATTGATGGGCGGGCATGGCTTGTGCTTGAATGAAAACCGTGGTCCCTGCGGTTGATTTGTTCAAGGAGGAAGCCATGAGCTCGAACAGTCTGGTCACCACCAACGACCTGAACCTGCCCATTGCGCACATGCGCAGCGTGTTCCATGCCGACGAGGTCCAGCGCAAACTCGTCAAGCTGCAAACCAGCGGCGCCGAACGCGAACATGAAAGCCTTCGCGCCACCTACGAACGCATGCTGGAGCGGGGCCCGCAGCGTTTTGCGGTCAAGCCCTCGGGTGTGCCGCGCATGGAGCCGCTCTATGACCTGCTGCCCAACTTCACCGAGGTGCTGGACGACGTGAAACGCCACGTCGCCCTGAGCCAGGACAGTCGCGACGCATTGGAAGTGACCCCCATGCTGCTGCTGGGGCCGCCCGGCGTGGGCAAAACCCACTTTGCCCGCCAACTGGCCGATCTGCTGGGCACCGGCATGAGCCTGGTGCCCATGAGCTCCATGACGGCCGGCTGGCTGCTCTCGGGCTCGTCCTCACAATGGAAAGGCGCCAAACCGGGCAAGGTGTTCGAGGCCCTGGTGGACGGCCAGTACGCCAACCCGGTGATCGTGGTGGACGAAATCGACAAGGCCAGCGCCGACGCCCAGTACGACCCGTTGGGGGCGCTCTACAGCCTGCTGGAACACGACACCGCCCAGCGTTTTGTGGACGAATTCGCCGAGGTGGCGGTGGATGCCAGCCAGGTGATCTGGATCACCACCGCCAACGACGAGCGCGGTATCCCGGAGCCGATACGCAACCGCATGAACGTGTACGAGATCCAGGCGCCCACGCTGGAGGCGGCGCGCCGGATTGCTCGCCACCTTTACGCGACGATACGTGAAGAACACGACTGGGGCCGGCTTTTTGCCGACGAGCCGAACGACGATGTGCTGGATCAGTTGGCCACCTTGGCACCGCGTGAGATGCGGCGTGCCCTCATGACGGGGTTTGGCAATGCGCGCCTGGAACAGCGCGATGCCATCGCGGCCGACGATTTGCCGCGGGCGGGCGGGAACAAATCCCGCATGGGTTTCCTGCAATAAACGCCGCCGTCAGGCGGCCAAGACCCAGTTCTTCTGCGCGGCAAACACCGCGTTCGGGTAAGGATCGCGCCCTCGGCTGCCGTTGTAGCGGCCCAGGGCCATGAACATATCACCGCGCTCTCGGTCCAGGTAGTGGCGCAGGATCACGCAACCAAAACGCAGGTTGGTCTGCATGTGGAACAGCTTGCCGACGTCGCCATCGCCAATCAAACGCACCCAAAACGGCATGATCTGCATGTAACCCCGCGCGCCGACACTGGAAATGGCGAACTTTCGAAAGGCGCTCTCCACCTGCACCAAACCCAGTACCAGGGAAGTGTCCAAGCCCGCGCGGCGGCTTTCGTACCAGATGGTCTGCAAAAACTCCACGCGGTGCTGCAGGTCGGGCTTGCGGCGCGCCAAGCGTTCGCTCATGCGACCGAGCCAGCGCAGGTAGTCCAATCGCGCCTCGGTTGTATGAAAATCGGGCACTGGCGGTGCGCTGCTGGCGATGGCCGATGCCAGCGCGCCACGCACCGAATCAGCCAGTGGCTCTTCGAGTTGTCCGGCCGCAGTAGGCCGAGGCCAAGCACCAGCCACTGCCCACGCCGCCGCAGCGCCCAGCAGGCGGCGCCTGCCAGGGTCGCTCAGCGGCCTCATGCCTTCAAGCGGCCCTGGATCAGTGCCGCAATTTCCGCCAGCGCCACCTTGGTCGCCTCGGTATCACGCCGGTGCTGGTACTCCACCACGCCGTCCTTGAGCCCCTTGTCGCCAATGGTCACGCGGTGCGGCACACCAATCAGTTCCCAATCGGCAAACATGGCGCCAGGGCGCTCACCGCGGTCGTCCAGCAGCACGTCCACGCCGGCAGCCACCAGCTCGTCGTGCAGTTGTTCGGCCGCCTGTTTCACCGCGTCGCTGCGGTCCATGCCGATGGGGCAGATCACGACGCTGAACGGCGCGATGGCGTCGGGCCAGATGATGCCGCGCTCATCGTGGTTCTGCTCGATGGCCGCCGCCGGCAGGCGGGTCACACCGATGCCGTAGCAACCCATCTCAAACGGCTTGGGTTTGCCGTCGGTGTCCAGGAAAGTGGCGTTCATGGCCTGGCTGTATTTGGTGCCCAGGTAGAACACATGCCCCACTTCGATGCCGCGCTCAATGGCCAGCACACCCTTGCCGTCGGGCGAAGCGTCGCCCGCCACCACGTTGCGGATGTCGGCCACCAGATCGGGCTCGGGCAGGTCGCGACCCCAGTTGACGCCGGTCATGTGGAAGTCCGCCTCGTTGGCGCCGCAGATCCAGTCGGCCATCACGGCCACCTCGCGGTCGGCCACGACTTGCACGGGTTTTTTCAGGTTCAGCGGTCCCAGGTAACCGGGCTTGCAGCCGAAGTGGTCTTCGATCTCGGCCAAAGTGGCAAAACGGAATCCCATGTCCAGGCCGGGCAATTTGCCCACCTTGACTTCGTTCATGTCGTGGTCGCCGCGCAGCAGCAGCAGCCAGACCGTGCTGTTGACGATTTCATCGCGCTCGTTGATCTCGTCGGTGGCCAGCACCAGCGACTTGACCGTGGTGGACAGTGGCACACCCAGCAGTTCGGCCACGTCAGCGCAGGTGGCCTTGCCGGGGGTGGGCGTCTTGCTCAGCGGAGAAACTGCGGCCGGGCGGGGGCCAGCGGGTGCCAACGCTTCGGCCTTCTCCATGTTGGCGGCATAGTCGCTGTTCGGGCAGTAGACGATGGCGTCTTCGCCAGTCGCGGCGATGACCTGGAACTCCTCGCTCAGGTCGCCACCAATGGCGCCGCTGTCGGCCGCCACGGCGCGGTAGGTCAGGCCAAAACGGTCGAAGATGCGGCGGTAGGCCGCCGCCATCACTTGGTAGCTGGCCTGCGCGCTGTCGCGGTCGCGGTCGAAGCTGTAGGCGTCCTTCATGATGAATTCACGCCCACGCATCAGGCCAAAACGCGGCCGGCGTTCGTCGCGGAATTTGGTTTGGATCTGATAAAAGTTCTTGGGCAGTTGTTTGTAGCTGCGCAGTTCCTGGCGCGCAATGTCAGTGACCACTTCCTCGGAAGTGGGTTGCACCACAAAGTCGCGCTCGTGGCGGTCCTTGATGCGCAGCAGCTCCGGGCCCATCTTGTCGAATCGCCCGGTCTCCTGCCAGAGCTCTGCCGGTTGCACCACCGGCATGGTCAGCTCCACCGCACCCGCTCGGTTCATTTCCTCGCGCACGATTTGCTCCACCTTGCGAATCACCCGCAGGCCCATGGGCATGTAGGTGTAAATGCCGGCACCCAGCTTTTTGATCATGCCGGCACGCATCATGAGGCGGTGGCTGACCACCTCGGCGTCGGACGGGGCTTCCTTGAAGGTGGAGACAAAAAACTGCGAGGCTTTCATGTGGCGGCGTGTGGGAGAAATGCGGGAAGAGACTGAACAGAAAGGGCCGGCGGGCGGCGTGTGCGCTTCATTTCAGTTGCACAGCGGTGCATAATGAAGACAGTTCAAAAATTTGGGGTTGATTATGCTTGACAGAGAAGGCTTCAGGCCCAATGTCGGCATCATTCTGCTCAACCAGAAGAACCAGGTGTTCTGGGGGAAGCGTATCCGCACCCACTCCTGGCAGTTTCCGCAGGGTGGCATTGACCGGGGCGAAACCCCCGAGCAGGCCATGTACCGGGAGCTCCACGAGGAGGTGGGTCTGATGCCGGAGCACGTGGCGATTGTGGCCCGCACGCGGGACTGGTTGCGCTACGAAGTGCCAGACCGTTACATACGGCGCGATGCCCGTGGGCATTACAAGGGACAGAAGCAGATCTGGTATCTGCTCAGGCTGATTGGCCACGACTGGAACTTGAATCTGCGCGCCACCAACCACCCGGAATTCGATGCCTGGCGTTGGAACGACTACTGGGTGCCGCTGGACGTGGTGGTGGAGTTCAAGCGTGGCGTCTATGAGATGGCGCTGACCGAGCTTTCACGCTACCTGCCCCGCACCGATCCGCGCAACCGCTACCTTCGCGGCAACCTCCGCCATCGCGACGGCGCCGACAGCGGGCCTGTCTCCAGCCACATGGGGTTGGAGTTGCCTCCCGGCGCCAGCTTTGATCCTGATCCTCAGACCATGGCCACCCAGTCAGCACCCATCCAACAAAGGTCGGGCGGATGAGACAGCTCTGGACAGTGCCCTTGGCGCTGGGAATGGCCGTCTGCGCATTGCCCTCTCATGCGCAGTCGGTCTGGCAGGAAAACGAGGTGTCGCTGCCCGGGCCGTTGCAGCGCAGTGCACCCATCCCCTTTGACATGAGCACGCGCACCGAACTGCAATTCAGTGTGGATGCCAGCAGCATCAGCGTGGGCAGCGATCGCGTCTTGCGCTACGTGCTGGTGGCGCGCAGCAACAGCGGCGCGGAAAACATTTTGTACGAGGGCTTGCGGTGCGAAACCGGCGAGGCACGCAACTACGCGCGCTGGAACCCGTCTGAGCAACGCTGGGTGCCATACAACGGCAGCACCCCTTGGCGTCCGCTGTCGGGCGTGGCCGCATCCTTGCCAGCAGCACGCTTGGCGTACCTCGCCTTCTGCGAAGGTCGCACGCCAACCGAGCCCATGGAACGCCTGCTGGCCGACCTGCGACGAGGTGGCAAAAACGTCGGTCTGCGCTGAGTCGCCCCTGCGCCTCAGCCTTTGGTGAGCACCAGGTTGGTTCGGTGGATCATCTCAGGCTCGGCCGCGTAGCCGAGCAGTCGCTCAAACTCGGCGGAGGCGCGCCGGCAAATCAGCCGTGCCTCCGAGCTGGCGTAATTGGCCAGCCCACGCGCAATCTCCTGACCACGGGCGTCGCGCACCGCGATCACGTCACCACGCGAAAACTCACCCTCAACGCCCGTCATGCCAATGGGCAGCAGGCTCTTGCCCTCTTCCACAATTTTGGCCACCGCGCCATCGTCCACCAGCACTGCGCCGCGCAACTGCAGGTGATCGGCCATCCAGCGCTTGCGGGCCTGGCTTTTGGCGGTTTGAGCCAACAGGCAGGTGCCAATCGGCTCACCGGCGGCCAGACGCAACAGGGCATCGGGCTCGCGGCCCCACGCGATGACGGTGGAGGCGCCCGAACCGGCCGCCCGTTTGGCGGCCAGGATCTTGGTGATCATGCCCCCCTTGCCAATGCCGCTGCCGGCGCCGCCGGCCATGGCCTCCAACGCCGGGTCACCTGCACGGGCGGTGAACACGAACTGCGCCTGCGGGTTGCTGCGCGGATCGGCGGTATACAAGCCCTTCTGGTCAGTGAGGATCACCAGCGCGTCCGCCTCCACCAGGTTGGCCACCAGGGCGCCCAGGGTGTCGTTGTCACCAAACTTGATCTCGTCGTTGACGACCGTGTCGTTCTCGTTGATCACCGGCACCACGCCCAGCTGCAGCAAGGTCAGCAGCGTGGAACGGGCGTTGAGGTAGCGCTCACGGTCGGCCAGGTCGGCGTGGGTCAGCAGCACCTGCGCACTGCCAATGCCGCTCTCGCGCAACTTGGTCTCGTACATCTGCACCAGCCCCATCTGCCCCACGGCAGCAGCAGCCTGCAACTCGTTGATCTCTTTCGGGCGTGTGCTCCAACCCAGGCGCTTCATGCCCTCGGCCACCGCGCCACTGCTGACCATGATGAGCTCGCGCCCTTCCTTGACCAAAGCACTGAGCTGCACACACCACTCCCCAATGGCAGCCTCGTCCAGCCCCCGCCCTTCGTTGGTCACCAGACTGGAGCCGACCTTGACCACGATGCGCCGCGCATGGCGCAGCACAGACTCGTCCAGACGGGGCAACAGACTGCTCGATGCGGCCGCTGCCGCGCTCTCGTTTTCGACGGACATGCTCAGGACTGCTGCGGGAAACGGGGATCGACCTCCACCGAAGGCAACGCGGCCTGGCGCGTGGCGACGATGTGGTCAAAAATTTTGTGCACGAGTTGTTCGCAGCCTTCGCGGGTGAGCGCGGAAATTTCGAACACCGGGCCTTTGTGGCGCATGCGTTTGACGAAGTCCTTGACCCGCGCAGCGCGCTCGTCAGCAGGCACCATGTCCAGCTTGTTGAGGACGAGCCAACGCGGTTTCTCGTACAACGCCTTGTCGTACTTCTTCAACTCGGCCACGATGGCCTTGGCCTGCGCCACCGGGTCAATCGAATCGTCGAACGGGGCCATGTCGATCACATGCAGCAACAGGTGCGTGCGCTGCAGGTGGCGCAAGAACTGGTGGCCCAGGCCGGCCCCCTCGCTGGCCCCCGGAATCAACCCGGGCAGATCGGCGACAACAAAACTTTTCTCCGGCCCCACACGCACCACCCCCAGGTTGGGGTGCAGCGTGGTGAAAGGGTAATCGGCGATTTTGGGCCGGGCGTTGGAGATGGCGGTGATCAACGTGGACTTGCCCGCGTTGGGCATGCCCAGCAAGCCCACATCGGCCAGCACCTTGAGCTCCATCTTCAGGCTGCGTCGCTCGCCCGGCCAGCCGGGCGTCTTGTGGCGCGGCGCTCGGTTGATGGCGCTCTTGAAGCGCATGTTGCCAAAACCACCATCGCCGCCCTTGGCGATCAGGATCTGCTCACCCGGTTGCAGCAACTCAAACAGCACTTCGCCGGTTTCGGCGTCGCTGATGATGGTGCCCACAGGCATTTTCAGGACGATGTCGTCGCCCTTGACGCCAAACATGTCCGAACCCTTGCCGTGTTCGCCGCGCTGGGCTTCAAACTTGCGGGTGTAGCGGAAATCGACCAGGGTGTTGAGGTTGACGTCGGCCAGCGCGTACACGTGACCACCGCGGCCGCCGTCGCCACCGTCGGGGCCGCCAAACTCTTTGTATTTCTCGTGCCTGAAGGACGAACAACCATTGCCACCGTCACCAGCGGCAATATCGATATAGGCTTCGTCAACGAACTTCATGGCCGTATTCTAGAAAGAGAAAACACAAAAGGCCCGCAAGGCGGGCCTTTTTCGGTGACACGCCAGGGCGCGTCAGACGGGGGTGATGTTCACCACGTGGCGGTTCAGCGCGCCCTTGATGGCGAACTCAACGTGGCCATCGGCCGTGGCAAACAGGGTGTGGTCCTTGCCCACGCCGACGTTGTTGCCGGGGTGGAACTTGGTGCCGCGCTGACGAACGATGATGGAGCCTGCGCTCACCAGTTCGCCACCGAAGGCCTTGACACCCAGCATCTTTGGCTTGGAATCACGGCCGTTTCGCGTAGAGCCGCCGCCTTTTTTCTGTGCCATGTCGCTTTACTCCTGAACTTGGCTCAAGCAGCGATCGAAGCGATCTGCAGCTCGGTGAAATTTTGACGGTGACCCTGACGCTTTTGGTAGTGCTTGCGACGGCGCATCTTGAAGATACGAACCTTGTCGCCACGACCGTGCGAGAGCACCGTGACCGTAACAGTTGCGCCGGAAACCAAGGGCGTGCCCACCTTGATCTCGCTGCCGATGCCGACAGCCAGAACCTGGTCGATCACGATCTCTTGGCCCACTTCCGCAGCAATCTGTTCTACTTTAATTTTTTCGCCAGCAGCAACGCGATATTGCTTGCCACCGGTTTTTATGACCGCGTACATATGAACCTCTGAGGACGAACCTCTGCAAAAACCTGTGAAGGTATCGGCGAACGGATTTTCACCGAACTACGGATTATAGCCCACGATATTGCCCGGCGCAAACCACTCACGACCAACGGATCGCCAGCGAACGGGGCTGTGGCCGTGCTTTTTATAATCCGTGAAACATTTGCAGGCGCCCCACCTTGTCCTCCACGCCCCCCGCTTCCCAAGCAGCCCACGTGCTGACCCTGATTGCCGACGACATGCGCGCCGTGGACGACGTGATCGCCCATCGTCTTAACTCCGACGTGCCCCTGGTGGGCGAAGTGGCACGCTACATCATTTCGGCCGGCGGCAAGCGCCTGCGGCCGGCTTTGTTGCTGCTCGTGTCGGGCGCCTTGGGGCTGACAAGCCCACACCGCCACACCCTGGCCGCCGTGGTCGAATTCATCCACACCGCAACCCTGCTGCACGACGATGTGGTGGACGAGTCCACGCTGCGCCGGGGCCGGCAGACCGCCAACGAGGTGTTCGGCAACGCCACCAGCGTGTTGGTGGGCGACTTCCTCTATTCCCGCGCTTTCCAGATGATGGTGGACGTCGGTCAGATGCGCGTGATGGAGGTGCTGGCCGACGCCACCAACGTCATCGCCGAAGGCGAGGTGCTGCAGTTGATGAACATGCACGATGCCGATCTGGACGAAGCCGCCTACCTGCGCGTCATCCGGTCCAAAACAGCCAAGCTGTTCGAGGCCAGTGCCCGTCTGGCCCCGATACTGGCCGGCGCCGACAGCGCCACCGAACAACGCTGCGCCGACTACGGCCAGGCCCTGGGCACGGCTTTCCAAGTGATTGACGATGTGCTGGACTACGAAGGTCAGGCCGACGAGCTGGGAAAAAACCTGGGCGATGATCTGCGCGAGGGCAAGATGACCTTGCCGGTGATCTGGGCGTTGAAACTGGGCAACCCCGAAGAGCAGGCCATGATTCGGCACGCCATCGAACAAGGCGACGTGACCCACCTGGACACCATCGCCAACGTCATTCGCCGCACCGGCGCACTGGATCGCGCCCGGGAGGCGGCAGAATTGGAAGCCCAACGCGCCATCGCCGTCGTCAGCGGACTGCCCCAAAATACCTACCAACAAGGTTTGCTACAATTAGCGGCTGACCTGTTGACGCGCCGCACCTAGCGCTCCGGCAGCAGATCGGGGTGTAGCTTAGCCTGGTAGAGCGCTACGTTCGGGACGTAGAGGCCGGAGGTTCGAATCCTCTCACCCCGACCAGACACACAGACAAAGGCCGTTAGGAACATACACCTAGCGGCCTTTTTCTTTGGAAAATCAACGGTTTACCCTGCAACGGGGTACAAAGACCGACATTGACAGCCAGAACGACAGCAGGGAACATAACGGGGAACAAAACCCCGGTTTCCTGAAAACCGGGGAACATGCCCCGGTTTGACCGGGACACCACCCACCGGGGAACCCCCATGCTGACCGATGCCGAATGCCGCAACGCCACCTGCCCACCGGGCAAGAAGCGCGAGCGCCTGACAGACTCCGGCGGGCTGTACCTTGAGGTAAGCCCAAATGGCCGCAAACGCTGGTTTCAGAAACTCTACAAAGACGGCAAGGAAACCCGCATGGCGCTGGGCAGTTACCCGGCGGTGGGCCTGACTGCTGCGCGCAAGGAACAGAAGGCGGCAAAGCTGAAAAAGGCGGACGGCATTGACCCGGTGCAGGCGCGCAAGCTGGACAAGATCAAACAGGCCATGAGCGAAGGGGAAACTTTCGAGCATGTGGGGCGGGAGTGGTTCGGCAAGAAATCACCCCTGTGGAGTGGCCACCACCAGACCCGCGAACTGCGCAATCTGGAAAAAGACCTGTTCCCCTGGGTGGGCAAGCGGCGCATTGCTGAGATCGAGCCGGTGGAATTGTTGATGCACGTTCGCAAGGTGGAGGCGCGGGGATCGTTGGATGTGGCCCACCGGGTACTGTCCACGGCGCGGGCGGTGTTTGCCTATGCGGTGGCCACCGGCAAGGCGCAACGGAATATCGCGGTGGACCTGACCGGGGCACTGACCCCCCACCGGGGAAAACACTTCGGGGCAATCACCGACCCGGTGAAGCTGGGCGAACTGATCCGAGCGATCCGAGGTTACAAGGGCGGGTTGATCGTGCGCGCGGCGCTGCAACTGACCCCCATGCTGTTTCAGCGACCGACCGAGCTACGCGCGGCGGAGTGGTCCGAGTTCGATCTAGACGGCGCGCTGTGGACGATTCAGGCCAAGCGCATGAAGCGCAACCGGGACGGCAAGGAAAACGGCGACCCGCATTTGGTGCCCCTGCCTGCCCAGGCGGTTGCCATCCTGCGCGAGTTGCACCACCTGACCGGCGACGGCGTGTTGCTGTTCCCCGGCGAGAAATCCCGCAACATCCCAATCAGTGACAACACCCTACGGGCGGCGCTTCAGACGCTGGGCTATGGGTCCGATGTGCAGACCGTTCATGGCTTCAGAGCCACGGCGCGAACCCTGTTGGATGAAGTGTTGGAGTTCGACCCGCTGGTGATTGAGGCGCAGCTAGCCCACACGGTGAAGGATGCCAACGGGCGGGCCTACAACCGCACCACCTATCTGAAGCAACGCGCGGACATGATGCAGCGGTGGGCGGACTACCTGGACAAACTGGCCACTGGTGCCGATGTGATCGAGTTCAAGCGGGCATGATGGTTTGACGCCACGCCTAGCCATCGGCTGATCCCCGATGGTGAAAACCGGGACACCCTGACCCGGC
>NZ_JBHTBZ010000006.1:0-39973 GCF_042665235.1 Hydrogenophaga defluvii
TGCCGCAACGGGCGGTGCTGGAACCGGGCTCGTCCAACAAACGGATCAGATCGCGGCTTCGCGCGATCTATCCTTACTCGTTATAACTTTAGCAATTAACATAATATACATCGTGGAATATCAAGAGCAAGCCCAGCAAAGGCCACTGTGAGGTCGAAACCCGCATGAAAACAGGCCTTCGCTTCCACCGCATGTACGCCAGCGTGGGCTGGACGAACGATGACGTAGCGAAGTTTTTGCAGCTGTCGGTCCGCACGGTCCGACTGTGGGTTTCTTCACGCGTTCGCGTGTCGTATGCGTCTTGCAAGCTGCTGAGACTCCAGCTCCGGCACGAGCTGCCCGGTGGGCTGTGCGGTGTGCTGCTTACCAACGCACTAGGGATTCCACCAGTCTGGCGCAATTCGCCTTGACATCCGAAACGGTGCTGCGACAAAATCATGTCGTCTGACAACATATGACCGATAACGTATCCATGACATTGCAAATCCACGACAAAATTCTTCTCACGGGCGCGGCTGGGGCGCTGGGCCAGGTGCTGCGCGAGCGGCTCAAAGCCAACTGCAAGGTGCTGCGTGTGTCGGACCTCAACGACGTGGGCGCGGCTGCGGACCGCGAGGAAGTCGTGCAGGCTGACTTGGGCGACGCGGCTGCCGTGGATCGGGCTGTTGCCGGCGTCAACGCCATCGTGCACCTGGGCGGCTATTCGGTGGAGGGGCCGTTTGAGCCCATCCTGCAAGCCAACATCGTGGGTGTCTACAACCTGTACGAGGCGGCACGCAAGCACGGCGTGCGCCGTGTGGTGTTTGCCAGCTCCAACCACGTCACGGGTTTTTACCGCCAAAGCGACACCATCACGCCCGCCCACCCTGCCCGGCCTGACGGTTTGTATGGTGTGAGCAAAGCCTTTGGCGAGGATTTGTCGCGCTTTTATTTTGAGCGCTATGGCATCGAAACCGCGTGTCTGCGCATCGGCTCGTCGTTTCCCGAGCCGCGCGACAGGCGCATGTTGGCCACCTGGCTCAGCCACGGCGATCTGCATCGGCTGGTCAGCGCCTGTCTGGACACCCCGGTGCTGGGCCACGCCATCATTTATGGCGTCTCCGACAACGCTGTGACGTGGTGGGACAACAGCAGCGCCAAACACATTGGCTACCGCCCGCAAGACAGCTCTGACCCATTCCGCGAAGCCGTGTATGCACGCACCACGCCGCCCGATCTGAGCGACCCTGCAGCGGTCTGCCAAGGCGGTGCCTTCGTCACAGCGGGCCCTTTTGAGTCGAAGTGAGCGTCGCACCCTATGCAAGCGGAACTGATTGCTGACACACGTTGCGCCACCGGCGAAAGCCCGGTGTGGGTGGCGAACGAGCAGGCCCTGTACTGGACCGACATTCCCGCAGGCCGCCAATGGCGCTGGCAAGCGGCGAATGGCGCCCTGTCCCACCGCGACGCCCCCGAGGCGCTGGCGTGTATGGCGCCCACAGAAGATGGCACCGCCTGGTTGGCCGGCATGGCATCCGGCGTCTTTTTGTTGCAACCAAAGGACAACGGACGCCTCTCGGAGAAACGCCTCGCAACGGCACCACACGCACGGAATGGCATGCGCTTCAACGATGGCCGCTGCGACCGACAAGGCCGTTTCTGGGCGGGCACCATGCTGATGGACATGGCCGCGGCAGCGTCGGTGGGCGTGTTGTACCGCTACACCACGGAGGCGGGTTTGCTGGCGCAACTCGACGGATTCATCACCCCCAACGGCCTGGCCTTCAGCCCCGACGGAGAGACCATGTACCTGTCGGACTCGCACCCCAGCGTGCAAGCCATCTGGGCCTTCGACTACGACACGGACACGGGCACACCGCACAACCGGCGCCTGTTTGTTGACATGAAGCCGCTTGCAGGCCGGCCTGACGGCGCCGCTGTGGATGCCGATGGCTGCTACTGGATCTGTGGCAACGACGCCGGTCTGGTGCACCGCTTCACGCCCGAAGGGCGGTTGGATCGCTCGCTTGCCGTGCCCGTGAAAAAGCCTGCCATGTGCGCCTTCGGCGGCACCAACCTGGACACCTTGTTTGTGACATCGATCCGCCCCGATGGGGTCGATCTGTCCGATCAGCCGCCGGCCGGCGGGGTGTTTGCGCTGCGGCCTGGCGTCACAGGGCTGGCTGAACCCCGTTTTCGACCCTGACACACGATTTCCCCTCCCCTGCTAACCCCCCCACAACAAACGGAGACACTTTTTATGCCCACCACATGCAAAACCCTCATTGGTCTGGCGCTCGGCATCGCTGGCCTGTTGCCCCTGTCCGCCATCGCACAGAACATGGTTCTGAAAGCACACGACACCCATCCCGCCGGCTACCCCACGGTGGTGGCAGTGGAGAACATGGGTAAAAAACTGGACGCCGCGACCAATGGCCGCATCAAGGTTCAGATGTTTCCAGGTGCCGTGCTTGGACAGGAAAAGGAAGCTGTGGAACAGGCGCAACTGGGCGCCATTCAGCTTGCCCGCATTTCGCTGGGCGTGATCGGACCTGTGGTACCCGAAGTCGATGTGTTCAACATGCCCTTCGTGTTCCGCGACATTGCCCACATGCGCAAGGTCATCGATGGTCAAGTGGGGACCGATCTGCTGGACAAGGTCAGTGCCAGCCAGGCCCGCTTGGTGGCACTGGGGTGGATGGATGGTGGCGCCCGAAGCCTCTACACCAAAAAGCCCGTACGCACACCCGCAGACCTGAAGGGCGTCAAGGTGCGCATGATGGGCAACCCACTGTTTGTGGACACCATGAATGCCATGGGAGGCAACGGCATCTCCATGGCTTACGGCGAAGTGTTCAGCGCATTGCAGACAGGCGTGATCGACGGCGCCGAGAACAACCCGCCCAGCATGTTCACCAGCAACCACTTCACCACGGGCGCGAAGTACTACACCCAGACCAACCATCTGATCATTCCGGAAATTCTGGTGATGTCAAAAGTGACCTGGGACAAGCTGTCTGCGCAGGACAAGGCGTTGGTCAAACGCGTGGCCCGCGAAGCGCAAATGGACCAGCGCGCGCTGTGGGACAAAAGTGTGGAGGAGTACACGGGCAAGCTCAAGGCCGCTGGTGTCGAGTTCATCCAGATCGACACCAAACCCTTCTTTGATGCCACCGCACCCGTGCGAACCAAGTACGGCGCCAAGTTTGGCGAGCTGATGCAGCGCATCGCAGCGGTCCAGTAAACCCTTTTGCCTGGCGAGCCCTGTTCGCCACAGGCTGTCCGACAGCGCTCGATCCGCAGCGCTGCACCTCGATCGACACCATGAACAACACCATCCACCGGGCCCTGGACAGGCTCTACCTCGCCTGCATTTGGCTGGCCGGCAGTTGCATTTTTTTGATGTCGCTGTTCATTCCGTGGGGCATCTTTGCGCGGTATGTGTTGGGCACGGGTTCCCAATGGCCAGAACCCGTTTCCATCTTGTTGATGGTGGTGTTCACCTTTTTCGGGGCGGCGGTGGCCTACCGCGCTGGCGCCCACATTGCGGTGGCCATGTTGACCGACCGGCTGCCCGAGCGCGCTCAGCACGTGCTGCGCGGCGTTGTGCATGGCCTGATGTTGTGCATCAGCGCCTTCATGGTGTTTTATGGCACCAGCCTCTGCATGGGCACATGGGGGCAGACCATCCCCGACTTGCCGTGGATGCCGGTGGGCGCGGCCTATCTGCCCGTGCCTTTGGGCGGCTTCATCACCCTGCTGTTTGTGCTGGAGCATGTGGTGTTTGGCAGCCAGGCACATCGCCCGGTGGTTCTGTTTGACGCCCTGCCAGACCATACCACCGCCACTCCCGACTCGAAAGACGCATGATGGAAGCCGCTGTACTTCTTGGCAGTTTTCTGCTGCTCATCCTTATCGGCATGCCCGTGGCGTACGCCCTGGGCGTGTCTGCCCTGATCGGCGCCTGGTGGATCGATATTCCCCTCGACGCCGTGATGATCGCCATCAGCAGTGGGGTCAACAAATTTTCGCTGTTGGCCATCCCCTTCTTCGTACTGGCTGGCGCCATCATGGCCGAGGGGGGCATGGCGCGGCGTTTGGTGGCCTTTGCCAATGTGCTGGTGGGATTCATCCGCGGCGGCTTGTCCCTTGTCAACATCCTGGCATCCACCTTCTTCGGGGCCATCTCCGGGTCGTCCATGGCCGACACGGCCTCGGTCGGCTCCGTGTTGATCCCCGAGATGAGCAAAAAGGGCTATCCACGCGACTTTGCCACCGCTGTCACCGTGGCGGGTTCGGTCCAGGCGATTCTGATTCCACCCAGCCACAACGCCGTCATCTACTCGCTGGCGGCCGGGGGCACCGTGTCGATTGCGGCCCTGTTCATGGCTGGTGTGTTGCCTGGCTTGCTGATGGGCCTGACGCTGGCGGTGCTGTGCCTCATCACGGCAAAAAGGCGCGGTTTTCCCAAGGGGGAGGTCATTCCCATGCGCCAGGCGCTGCGCATCTGCGCCGATGCCCTCTGGGGCCTGATGACCATGGTGATCATCCTCGGCGGCATCCTCAGCGGCGTTTTTACAGCCACCGAGTCCGCCTCAGTCGCGGTGTTGTGGGCCTTTTTTGTCACCATGTTCATCTACCGCGACTACCAGTGGCGTGAGATCCCAAAACTGGTGCACCGCACGGTCAAAACGCTGGCCATCGTGATGATCCTGATCGGCTTTGCCGCCAGTTTCGGCTACATCATGACGCTGATGCAGATCCCGCTGAAGATCACCACCTTCCTCACCACCCTGTCTGACAACCGCTATGTGATCCTGGGCATGATCAACCTGCTGCTGCTGGTGTTGGGCACGCTCATGGACATGGCGCCTCTCATCCTCATCCTCACGCCCATCTTGCTGCCGGTTGTCAAGCTCATCGGCGTCGACCCGGTGCATTTCGGCATGATCATGATGGTGAATCTGGGCATAGGCCTGATCACGCCCCCCGTTGGTGGCGTGCTGTTTGTGGGCAGTGCTGTGGGAAAGCTGCCCATTGAACAGGTGGTGAAGGCGCTCACACCGTTCTTTTTCGCCTTGTTGCTGGTTCTGGTGGCCGTCACCTACATCCCGGCACTGTCGCTGTGGTTGCCTGGGCTGGTGCTGGGCAGTTGACAGTGTTGGCTGGCAGCGATTGGCCCCAGGAAAACACCGAGCGGCTGGCACCGCTCTCGCCTCAGCGGCCCCCTAAAATACAAAGTCTGTGCAGATCTCGGCAGTGTGCCGGGTGTCTGCCAACCTTTGTTTAGGGACTTTCATGAAAAAGCTGCTCCTCACGCTGGGCCTGATCGCCACCGCTGCCACCGCATCGGCCCAAGACCTCAAGGTCGCCATCGACCCCACCTACGAACCCTTCACTTTCAAGACCGCCGACGGCAAGCCCACGGGCTTTGACGTCGATATCGCGCAGGCCATCTGCGACCAGCTCAAGCGCAAGTGTGTTTTCGTCGAGCAGGTCTGGGACAGCATGATTCCCGGCCTGCAGGCGCGCAAGTACGACGTCATCATCAGCTCCATGTCCATCACCGACGACCGCAAAAAGGTGGTGGATTTCAGCGACAAGTACTACAAAACACCCAGCGGCATTGTGGTGAAGGAAGGCACGCCGTTCACCGGCGTGGCCTCGCTCAAGGGCAAGAAGATTGGTGTGCTCAAGGGCAGCACACAAGAGAAATTTGCCATGGGCGAGCTCAAGCCTGCCGGCGTGACCGTGGTGCCCTACGAAGCACAGGACCAGGTGTACCTGGACATCAAGTCCGGCCGCCTCGACGGCACGGTGGCCGACAAGGTCGAGGTCAACGGTGGCTTTCTGAGCAAGCCCGAAGGCAAGGGTTACGGTTTTGTGGGTGCCGATCTGTACGACGTGAAGTACTTCGGCTACGGCGTGGGCGTGGCCATGCGCAAGGGCCAGGACAAACTCAAGGCCGACGTGAACGCCGCCATCAAGGCCATCCGGGGTGATGCGCGTTACGCCACCATCAGCAAGAAGTACTTCAGCTTCGACCCCTACGGCAACTGACGGCGCGCCTTGGCTGATGCCAACCACCACCGGGGCGCATTCGCGCCCCGTGCTGTTTGATTCCACCGTGACCACCGAACGGACATCCCTTTGAGCGACTACTACCTCTCCATCCTGCAAGGCGCTGCGCTCACGGTGGGCGTGTCTTTGGCGGCCCTGGTGGTGGCCATCGTGCTGGGCCTGCTGGGTGCGGTCGCCAAGCTCTCGGGTCGCCCGCCGCTGGTGGCCCTGGCCACCGTTTACACCACGCTGGTGCGGGGTGTGCCCGAACTGGTGTTGATGCTGTTGGTGTTCTATGGCGGCACCATTGGCCTGAACACCTTGCTGGAGGCCATGGGCAGCAGCGAGTCCATCGACATCAACCCTTTTGTGGCCGGCGTGCTCACCATTGGCTTCATCTACGGCGCTTACATGACCGAAACCTTCCGGGGCGCCATCCTGTCCATCCCCAAGGGGCAGATGGAAGCGGCCTGGGCGTTTGGCATGGGCCCCACACAAACCTTTGTTCGCATCACCCTGCCGCAGATGGTGCGTTACGCCCTGCCCGGCTTCACCAACAACTGGCTGGTGCTGATCAAGGCCACCGCGCTGGTGAGCCTGATCGGGCTGCAGGAGATGACCTATCTGTCCAAACAGGCCAGCGCCGCGACCCGCGAGCCGTTTGCTTTTTTCCTGTTTGCCGCAGCTTTGTTCCTCATTTACACGTCGGCATCCTTGTGGGTGCTCAAGCGCATCAACGCGCGCTACAGCCTGGGCGTCAAGCGGAGCACCACGTCATGAACTGGGCCGTGATTTTTGAGCCGGCCAACCTGGCGCTGTACGGCGAAGGCGTGGTCACCACGCTGTGGTTGTTGGGCTCGTCGCTGGCGGTGGGGGCGGTGCTGGCGCTGGTGTTTGCGCTGGCCCTGACCAATGGTCCGGCTCCCGTGCGCTGGCTGGTGGGGGCCTACACCTACTGCATACGCGGCACGCCGCTGCTGATTCAGGTCTACCTCATCTATTACGGCCTGGCCCAGCTCGAATGGGTGCAGGCGCGCTGGGACGATGTCTGGCCCTGGACCCACTTCAAAGAGCCTTTTTTCTGCGCCCTGCTGGCCTTCAGTCTCAACACCGCCGGCTACACCGCCGAGATGCTCGCCGGCGCCATGCGCGAAACCGCACACGGTGAAATCGAAGCCGCACAGGCCATGGGCATGGGGCGCTGGCAGGTGTTGCGCCGCGTGGTGCTGCCCAGCGCCATCCGCCGCACCCTGCCGGCCTACAGCAACGAAGTGGTCATGATGCTGCACAGCACCAGCTTGGCCAGCACCGTGCCCGCCATGATGGACGTGACCGCTGCCGCCAGCCGCATTTACTCCGACTTCTACCTGCCTTTCGAGGCTTACCTGTTTGCCGCCGCCATCTACCTGAGCATCACCTTTGTGCTGGTGGGTGGCTTCAAACTGGCCGAAAAGCGCTACCTGGCCCACCTGGCGCCCCGCCAGCACTGATACCATGGACATCCGACACCACCCCCTGCCGGCCGCCAGCCTGGGCAGCCAAAAGACCGTCACCAGCCTGCACTTCGGCACCCCAGGCGCGCGGCCCAAGGTCTACCTGCAGGCCAGCCTGCACGCCGAGGAATTGCCCGGCATGCTGGCCGCCCACCACCTGCGTCAGAAGCTGCTGGCGGCCGAAGACGCAGGCCAGATCCGGGGCGAAGTGGTGCTGGTGCCCGTGGCCAACCCCATTGGCTTGACCCAGCGCCTGGATCACAAGCCCATGGGCCGCTTCGAGTTCAGCAGCTCGGAAAACTTCAATCGCCATTACCCCGACCTGGCCCAGGTGGCGTTTGAGCGCACGCGAGGCAAGCTGACGCAGGACGGTGCACGCAACGTGACCCTGGTGCGCGAGGCGGTTGCCGGCTGGCTGGCCGAACAGCAGCCCCAAACCGAGTTGCAAGGCCTGCGCCACACCCTCACCTCACTGGCCTTTGACGCCGATGTGGTCATCGACCTGCACTGTGATTGCGAAGCCGTGATGCACTTCTACGCCGAGCGCCATTGCTGGCCGGTGTTGGAGCCGCTGTCGCGTTACCTGGGGTCACAAGCCGTGCTGCTGGCCGATGCCGCCACCAACGGTGGTCCCTTTGACGAACAACTCTCCGGTCTGTGGTCACAGTTGCCGGCGCTGCTGCGCCAGGCCGGAGTCGATGTGCCCCTGCCCGTGGGCTGCGCCAGCACCACGGTGGAGCTGCGCGGCGAAGCCGACGTGTACCACCCGCTGGCCGAACAGGACAGCGCCGCCCTGTGGTCCTACCTGCAGCACCTGGGCGTGGTGGCCGGCACGGCACCTGCTATGCCGGCGCCGCGATGCGAGCCGACGCCACTGGCGGGTTCGGAAACCCTCAAGGCCCCCTGCCCCGGCGTGCTGGTGTTCGTGGCCGACGTGGGCCAGCACCTGGCCGTGGGCGATGCGGTGGCCGACATCATCGACCCCACCCTGGGCACGGTACACACCGTGCGCGCGGGCACGGCCGGCGTGTTTTACGCCCGCATCCTCCACCGCTACATCCAGACTGGCCTGGAAATCGGCAAGATCGCCGGCAGCGTCCCTTTCAGAACCGGCAACCTGCTGGGCAACTGAGCCGCCTTCATGAACGACAAGACCCTCAAACTCCAGGTTGACGACATCCATAAAAGCTACGGTGGTCACGAGGTGCTCAAAGGCGTCTCGCTGAAAGCCCACGCGGGCGACGTGATCAGCATCATCGGCAGCTCCGGCTCCGGCAAGAGCACCTTTCTGCGCTGCATCAACCTGCTGGAAAAACCGCAACAGGGCCGCATCGTGGTGGCCGGTGAAGAACTGCAGCTCAAGCCGGTCAAAAGCGGCGAGTTGCACGCGGCCGATCCGGCGCAGTTGCAGCGGCTGCGCACCAAGCTGTCCATGGTGTTCCAACACTTCAACCTCTGGGCCCACATGACGGTGCTGCAGAACATCATCGAAGTGCCGGTGCACGTGCTGGGCGTGCCACGCGAGCAAGCCGTGGCCACGGCGCGCAAATACCTTGATCTGGTGGGTCTGAAAAACGTGGACGACCGCTACCCCGCCCACATGAGCGGTGGCCAACAGCAGCGTGTGGCCATTGCGCGCGCCCTGGCGGTGGAGCCCGAGGTGATGTTGTTCGATGAACCCACCAGCGCCCTGGACCCCGAGCTGGTGAGTGAGGTGCTGCGCGTGATGCAGGTGCTGGCCGAACAAGGCCGCACCATGGTGGTGGTCACCCACGAAATGGGCTTTGCCCGCGAGGTGTCCAACCACCTCATCTTTTTGCATCAGGGCCGCATCGAAGAACAGGGCCACCCGCGCCAGGTGTTGAGTGCGCCGAAAAGCGAGCGCCTGGGGCAGTTTCTGTCGGGCAACCTCAAGTAGTCAGCAACGCGTCACAAAAACCGGTCCAGCAACTTCCGGCTGTGCCGGTCCAGCGCCGACACGTCGCGGATCATGAACTGCACGCCATGGGCGTCGGCGATCAGCATCACACCACCGCCCATGCGGCGGATGTCTTCCTCGCCCTTGAGCTGCAGTTGAGCCCAGCCTCGGTCGGTCTCGATGTCCCAGGTGCTGGGCGTGGCGAAGCTGCTCACACCAAACAGGCGTTTGATCTCGGGCATGAACTCGCGGCGGCGCAGTTCTTCTTCCACCAGTTCACGGGCCTCGGTGCCCAACTGGTCCAGTGTGTCCAGCCAGGCCAGTTCGTGGCCGTCGGCGCCCACCAGGCTGATCATGCGGTCGGGCGCGCTGATGGGGTAGGCGCGCACGGGCACCACGGCCTCATGTTGCATGCCATCGGCGGTGGTCAGCACCAGCCGGCCCTGGGTGTTGCGTTGCAGGTTCATTCGGCGCTCCCGCCTTCTTCCAACGTTTCGGCCTGCCGGGCCTGTGCCTGGTAGAGCCGGTAATAGGCGCCTTCGCGCGCCATGAGTTCGTCGTGGCTGCCCTCTTCCACCTTCTGGCCCCGGTCCATCACCACCAGGCGGTCGGCCTTGCGCAGGGTGGACAGGCGGTGGGCGATGGCGATGGTGGTGCGGCCCTTGACGAGGTTGTCCAGCGCCTTCTGGATTTCTTTTTCGGTCTCTGTGTCCACGGATGAGGTGGCTTCGTCCAGGATGAGGATGCGCGGGTTGATCAGCAGCGCGCGCGCGATGCTGATGCGCTGGCGCTCGCCGCCCGACAGGCCCTGGCCACGTTCACCCACCAGCGAGTCGTAGCCCTGCGGCAGCCGCAGGATGAATTCGTGGGCGTGGGCGGCGCGTGCGGCGGCGACGATCTCCTCGCGCGTGGCGTCGGGTTTGCCGTAGGCGATGTTGTCGGCAATGGTGCCGAAGAACAGGAAGGGTTCCTGCAGCACCAGGCCGATGTGGCTGCGGTACTCGGCCACGGGCAGCGAGCGGATGTCCACGCCGTCGATCTTGATGGCGCCTTCGGAGATGTCGTAGAAGCGGCAGATCAGGTTGACCAGGGTGCTTTTGCCCGAGCCGCTGTGGCCCACCAGGCCCACCATTTCACCGGGTGCGATGTGCAGGTCCAGGCCGCGAATCACGGCGCGGTTGCCGTAGCGAAAGCCTGCGCCTTCGATCTGTATGCGGCCATCCACCTTGTCCAGGTGCACCGGGTTGACCGGCTCGGGCACGCTGGAGACGTGGTCCAGGATGTCGAAAATGCGCTTGGCGCCGGAGGCGGCCTTCTGCGTCACCGAGACGATGCGGCTCATGGAATCAAGCCGGCTGTAAAAACGCCCGATGTAGGCCAGGAAGGCGGTCAACACGCCCACGGTGATGGACTGGTGCGCCACCAGCCAGATGCCAAAACCCCAGACCACCAACAAGCCAATTTCGGTCAGCAGCGACACCGTGGGTGCGAACAACGACCACACGCGGTTGAGTTTGTCGTTGACGTCCAGGTTGTGTTTGTTGGCGTCGCGAAAGCGTTGGGCCTCGCGGTTTTCCTGGGCAAAGGCTTTCACCACGCGGATGCCGGGGATGGTGTCGGCCAGCACGCTGGTGACCTCGGACCACACCCGGTCGATCTTCTCGAAGCCGGTGCGCAACTTGTCGCGCACCACGTGGATCATCCATGCGATGAAGGGCAGCGGCAGCAAGGTGGCCAGCGCCAACCAGGGGTTGATGGAGAACAGGATGACCGTGGTCATGCCGATCATCAACACGTCGGTGGCGAAATCGAGCAGGTGCAAGGAAAGGAAAACGTTGATGCGGTCGGTTTCCGAGCCGATGCGCGCCATCAGGTCGCCGGTGCGCCGGCCGCCGAAGTATTCGAGTGAGAGCTTGAGCAGGTGTTCGTAGGTGGTGGTGCGAAGGTCGGCACCAATGCGCTCGGACACCAGGGCCAGGATGTAGGTTTTCGCCCAGCCCAGGCCCCAGGCCAGCAGCGCGGCACCCAGCAAGCCACTCAGATACATCACCACCAAGGCCATCTCCACCGGCTGACCGTTCTGATACGGAATCAGCACCTCGTCGATCAGCGGCATCGTGAGGTAAGGCGGCACCAGCGTGGCGGCGGTGGAGGCCAGCATCAGCAGGAAACCGGCCAGCAACTGCCCCTGGTAGGGCTTGGCGAAGCGCCACAGGCGCAGCAACATCCAGGTGGAGGGTGGCGTGGTGTTCTCTTGAGCGCAAGAGGGACAGTCGTCCTGATCGGCGTCCAGCGGTGCCTTGCACAGTGGGCAGGTGGCTTGCAGCACCAGTTGCGGCGCGCGGCCTTCTTCCAGCGCCTGTTGCGCCAGCACGAACTGATTGACCAGTCGGGTGGCCGCCATCTGCTGTGCCAGGGTGTAGCGCCACACGGCCAGCCGGCCCTGCGGGTTGAACAACTCGATCTGGCCCACGCCGGCGTGGTCGCTCTGGCGCAGGCTCAGTCCCCGACCCAGCGGCCAGTCACTCTCCATCTGAGGCGTGCCGTCGGCGGCGCGCGTCCAGGCCTTGAGGCGGGTGGCGTCCACCGTCAGCAGGCCGGGCACAAAACGCAAGTCTTCGCTGAGATCGGTTTCCAGCACGGCCAACGGCGCGCCATCCGGCCCATCTGACAACGCAGCTGGCCACAGGCCGGATCGGGTTTCTGGGGCAGCGCTGGGCGCAGGCAAGGTGCTCATGCGGGAAAATAAATGTTTGTAACGGCTTTGGACCCGCCTCGGAGTGGGTACAAAATCGCATTTCTGGCGCACGCCTTGTGGCGTTGCCCGGTTCACCTGAAAGGCCCTCTCAGGCCAGAAGATTGTAAGGCTGCCCCTCTGACCGCAGAACCGACATCCGCCTTGTTCAGCACGCCCCTGCGGCGCGGCTGCGGACGACCATTCCCATGACTGAAAAAGACATCAAGATCCTGCGTCTGGCCTACCTGCGTGGCCCCAACATCTGGACCTACCGCCCCGTAGTGGAAGCCCTGGTGGACATCGGTGCCCTCGAGGACTGCCCCTCCAACACCCTGCCCGGCTTTGCCGAGCGCCTGAGCGCTTGGCTGCCCGGCCTGGCCGAACACCGCTGTGGCGTGGGCGAGCCTGGCGGTTTTCTGCTGCGGCTGCGCGAAGGCACCTGGCCCGCGCACATCATGGAACACGTGGCCATCGAACTGCAAAACCTGGCCGGCTCGCCGGTGGGCTTTGGCAAGGCGCGCGAAACCGAACAACGTGGTGTCTACAAGCTGGCCGTGCGCGCCCGGCAAGAAGACGTGGGCCTGGCGGCCGTGCGCGCCGCCCGCGAGCTGGTGCTGGCCGCCATGGACGACCAAGCCTATGACGTGAAGGCCACGGTCAAAGAGCTGACGGCCATGGTGGACCGGCTCTGCCTCGGCCCAAGCACGGCCGCCATTGCCGATGCCGCCGCCGAACGTGGCATCCCGTCCATACGCCTCACCGACGGCAATCTGGTGCAGTTGGGCTATGGCTCGCGCCAGCGCCGCATCTGGACGGCAGAGACCGACCGCACCAGCGCCATCGCCGAAAGTGTGTCGCGCGACAAAGACCTCACCAAGTCCTTGCTCAAGGCCTGTGGCGTGCCCATCCCCGAAGGCGAAATCGTGCACAGCCCGGCCGAAGCCTGGAGCGCGGCGCAAGACATCGGCCTGCCGGTGGTGGTCAAACCCACCGATGGCAACCATGGCCGGGGCGTCTCGCTCGACCTCAAAACCCAGGCGGACGTGGAAGCCGCGTACCCCATCGCCGAAGTCGAAGGCTCCGATGTGATGGTGGAGCGCCACATCCACGGCGAAGAACACCGCCTGCTGGTGGTGGGCGGCAAGCTGGTGGCGGCCTCGCGTGGCGAGGTGGCGAGCATCACCGGCGACGGCGTGCACACCGTCGAGCAGTTGATCGAGTTGCAGATCAACAGCGACCCGCGCCGTGGCGAGGAGGAAGGATTCCTGCTCGACACCATCCGCCTGAACGAACACACCACCGCCGTGCTGGAACTGCAGCGCCAGGGCCTGACCGCCACCAGCGTGCCGGCTGCCGGCCGCCAGGTGCTGGTGATGCGCACCGGCAACATGGGGCACGACGTGACCGACGACGTGCACCCCGACGTGGCTGACATGGCCGCACTGGCCGCGCGCGTGGTGGGCCTGGACATCGCTGGCATCGACCTGGTGGCGCGTGACATCTCGCAGCCGCTGGAAAGCCAGGGCGGCGCCATCGTTGAAGTCAACGCCGGCCCGAGCCTGCTGATGCACCTCAAGCCCGCCGTGGGCAAACCGCGCCCTTGCGGCGAAGCGGTGGTCAACCACCTGTTCAGCGCCAGCGACAGCGGTCGCATTCCCGTGGTGGGCGTGACCGGCGGCCCCGAGCGCGCCGTGGTGGCCCGCCTGCTGGCCCGCGTCATCCAGCTCAGCGGTCCGCTCACCGGCCTGGCCTGCTCGGCCGGCCTGTACATCGGCACGCAAAAAGTGGTGTCGGGCAAACCCACCGAATGGGAAGCCGGCCAGCGCTGCCTGATCAACCGCAACATCGAAGCGGCGGTGATCGAGAACAGCCCGCGCAGCATCCTGAAGGAAGGCCTGGCCTACGACCGCTGCCAGGTGGGCATCGTCACCGGCGTGCCCACGCCCGAGGGCATGGACGATCCCTACATCCACGACATGGAACGCATGCGCCTGGTGCTGCGCACCCAGGTGGACGTGGTGCTCAAACAGGGGTATGCGGTGCTCAACGCCGACGACGCGGTGGCCCGTGGCCTCGCCGAGCTGTGCGACGGTGAAGTCATTCTTTACGGCACTGACCTCAACGCCGACGCGCTGCAGCAACATGGCGCCCAGGGCGGGCGCTTTGTCTCGGTGCGTGGCCAGCAGGTGCTCATGTGCCAGCAACAAACCCAGACACCGCTGCTGGACCTGGCCCAGCCCGCCATTGCCCAGCTGCTGGAGCGTGGCGCGCTGAGCTTGCCCGCCCTGCTGGCGGTGGCCGCCGCCGCCTGGGCCCTGAATGTGTCGCCCGGCTTGGTGCGCGCCGCCGTTGAATCGAGCGCCTCCGTCCTCATCGAATCCTGATCACGACATGCAAGTCTCACGCATTCGCGCCCTGCGCGGCCCCAACCTCTGGACCCGCCACACCGCCATCGAGGCCGTGGTTTCCTGCAGCGAGCAGGAGTGCAGCCTCGAACACCTGCCGGGCTTCGAAGAGCAGCTCAGCCGCCTGTTCCCCGCCATGGGCGCCCTGCCCGTGCCACCCGCCGACGGCAAGCTGAGCACCGCCCACGCGCTGGAGCGCGTGACGCTGGCGCTGCAGGCCCAGGCCGGCTGCGCCGTGAGCTTCAGCCGCACCACGCCCGCGCCCGAGGAAGGCGTTTACCAGGTGGTGGTGCAGTACAGCGAAGAGGCCGTGGGCCGGCTGGCCTTCGACCTCGCCTGCAAGCTGTGCCAGGCCGCGCAGGACGGCAGCAGCTTTGACCTCGAAGACGCGCTGCACCAGCTGCGGGAAATCGACGAGGACGTGCGCCTGGGTCCGTCCACCGGCTCCATCGTGGACGCCGCCGTGGCCCGTGGCATCCCCTTCCGCCGGCTCACGCAGGGCAGCCTGGTGCAGTTTGGCTGGGGCGCGCAGCAACGTCGCATCCAGGCCGCCGAGGTCGATTCGACCAGCGCCATCGCCGAGTCCATCGCCCAGGACAAGGAGCTGACCAAGAAGCTGCTGCAGTCGGCCGGTGTGCCGGTGCCCATTGGCCGCCCGGTGGAAGACGAGGACGACGCCTGGGCCGCTGCGCAGGAGATTGGCGTGCCCGTGGTGGTCAAGCCGCGCGACGGCAACCAGGGCAAGGGCGTGGCGGTCAACCTGACCACACGCGAGCAGGTGGTGGCCGGCTTTGAAGCCGCGCGGCAGTTCCGCGACGACATCATGGTCGAGAAGTACCTGCCAGGCATCGACTACCGCCTGCTGGTGGTGGGCAACAAGCTGGTGGCCGCTGCCCGACGCGACCCGCCGCTGGTGATTGGCGACGGCCAGCACACGGTGGCCGAGCTGGTGGCCCAGGTCAACGCCGACCCCAGGCGCGGCGAAGGCCACGCCACCTCGCTGACCAAGATCCGTTTCGACGACATCGCCCGCGCGCGCTTGGCCGAACAAGGCCTGAACGAACACAGCGTGCCCACACTGGGCCAGCGGGTGGTGTTGCGCAACAACGCCAACCTGTCCACGGGCGGCACCGCCACCGATGTGACCGACGAGGTCCACCCCGAGGTGGCCGCACGCGCCATCGCGGCGGCGCTGATGGTGGGCCTGGACATCTGCGGTGTGGACGTGGTGTGCGAGAACATTGCCCGCCCGCTGGAAGAACAATCGGGTGGTGTGGTCGAGGTGAACGCCGCGCCGGGCCTGCGCATGCACCTGAGCCCCTCGTTCGGCAAAGGCCGCAACGTGGGCGAAGCGGTCATCAACCACATGTTCCCGCACGGCGATGACGGCCGTGTGCCGGTGGTGGCCGTGACCGGCACCAACGGCAAGACCACCACGGTGCGCTTGATTTCGCACCTGTTGCGCGCCAGCGGTCAGCGTGTGGGCATGACCAACACCGACGGCGTGTACGTGAACGGCCGCCAGACCGACAGCGGCGACTGCAGTGGCCCGCGCAGTGCACGCAATGTGCTGATGCACCCGGACGTGGACGTGGCCGTCTTCGAAACCGCGCGCGGCGGCATGCTGCGCGAAGGCCTGGCTTATGACCGCTGCCAGGTGGCAGTGGTGACCAACCTGGGCGCCGGTGACCATCTGGGACTGAATTACATCACCACACTGGAAGACCTGAGCGTGCTCAAGAAGGTCATCGTGCTGAACGTGGCCAACAGCGGCATGGCCGTGCTCAACGCGGCCGATCCCGAGGTGGCCGAAATGGCGGCCGATTGCCCGGGCCAGGTCACCTTCTTTGCCCAGGACGAACACCACCCCGTGATGGCCATGCATCGGGCGCAGGGCAAGCGGGTGGTGTTTGTGCAGGATGGCCATGTGGTGGCCGCAGAAGGTGCCCGCGTGGTGCGCATCCCGCTCACGCAAATTCCCGTGACGCGCGACGGCACCATCGGCTTCCAGGTGGACAACGTGTTGTCCTCGGTGGCCGCGGTGTGGGCGCTGGGTGTCTCGTGGGGCAAGATCTGCGAGGGGTTGGCCAGCTTCGAGAGCAACGCGCGTGCCGTGCCGGGCCGCTTCAACCTGTTCGACCACAAGGGCGCCACGGTGATTGCCGACTACGGCCACAACCCAGACGCCATCCAGGCCCTGACCAGTGCCGTGCTCAACATGCCGGCGCGCGAGCGCTCGGTGGTCATCAGCGGCGCCGGCGACCGGCGCGACGAGGACATCCGCCAGCAGACGCGCATCCTGGGCACGGCTTTCGACGAAGTGGTGTTGTACGAAGATGCGTGCCAGCGGGGGCGCGTCGAGGGTGAGGTGGTGGCCTTGCTGCGCGAAGGTTTGCAGGGCGCCACCAAAACGCGCCGGGTGCACGAGGTCAAAGGTGAGTTCAAAGCCATTGACCTGGCGCTGGACAACCTGCAGCCGGGTGACCTGTGCCTGATCCTGATCGATCAGGTGGAAGAGGCGCTGGCGCACATCGCGAAGAAGACCGGGTCCTCCTGAGCGGTTTCCCCTGTTCGCGTCGCCTGACGGGTTGGCAGGGCCAGGCGGCGCGTGCGTGTGGGCTCCGGCCACTCGCGGGCGGTCACCTCGCGATGCCACTGCCTTGGCGTCAACAACCGCGTTTGGCGCTCAGCCTCTGGGGCAACCGCGAATCAGGCCTTTTCCCACACGCACACCCCGCCTGGTCTCAGACGCGTTGCTGGCACGCCCATGGTGACACGCGACTTTGTGTACACAGGCGGCTGGTGGGGTCTGCGGGCAAAGGCCTGATTCGCGGTTGCCCCAGAGGTTGCGCGCCAGCACGGCCTTGACGAAGTGATCCGCGTGTGCCCGGGCAGACGCCCGCGAGTGGCCGGCGCCCGCAGACCACGCCAGCCACCTGGCGCGAGGTCCACGAGCGAAAACTCAACCAGCCAACATCAAGGCACCAAAGTCAAAACAGACCGGAACTCTGAAGGCGACATCTTCAAAGCTCGGTACTGCACCGCAGCCCATTCAGGGCTCATGTCGCGGTATCTGTCTGAAAACACGTTGCCGCTCTGCCCCGTCTGGTAGATGAAGCGCGAGTTTTCCAGATCCGACAAGTCGTACAAAGCCCGCAGGCTGGCGGCGTGGCGGTTGGCGTAGGGGGCGTCTTTTTTGTCCAGGTGGTATTGCCCCACGTTCACGGTGAAAGGGTCGCCACCGGTGGGCACACGCACCTCGAACAGCTTGGCCAGCGGCGCCACGTTGCTGAAGGGGCGGTGGATGGAGATGGCCGGGTGGGCATCGCCCCAGCGCCACGCGGCCACGTCTTTGCCGTGCACCGCTTGCAGGCGGTCGAGCGCACGGGCCAGCGCCTCGCTCAAGGGCTGTGCACAACCGGTCTGGCCACACCAGGCGGTGTCGTCGCGGGCCAGAATGTCTTCCACCCCGGCACGGAACAGCCGTTTGCCGTACAGCTTCTCAAAACGCGCCTGCCCCACCCGGCCACCGATCACCCCACGCGTGAATTCATCCACCCACGCGCTGTAGATCAAGGGCGCAGCGCTGTCCACCCGCATGTCACCGTCAAAACCCTGCAGTTGGGCCAATGCGCTGGTGGCCAGCGGGTGGTCGGCGCGCACCTTCAGCAGATGGGGCAACAGAAAACGTGTGGCCAGCGACACCTGGTCGCCGTGCAGCGCCTGCATGCTCGCCAGGTCGTGTTTTTCGGTCTGGGCCAGCAGTTCTTCGATGCGCTGCTGACGCCACGGCGGCGCCCAGTCCTGCGTGATGAAGTGCGGGTAGTCGGGCCCGTGGATGCGCTGGTTGGCGGTGGCAATCCAGCCCTTGGCACCGTTGTCCTGCGGCGTGTCTTCGTAGGGCAGCCAGCCGGTCCAGTCGTAACGCGCGTCCCACCCTGGTGAGGGGGCCACCCCCCGGATGTCGTTGCCGGCCGCACGCACCGGCACCTTGCCGGCGGCCTTGTAGGCAATACGGCCCGACACGTCGGCCATCACCACGTTCTGCATGGGCGAGTGGAAGTGGCGGTAGGCCTCGATCAAATCGCCCACCGATTGCGCCTGGTTGGACAACACCCCAGCCAACACGTTGGTGTTGTCGGCATCCAGCGCGGTCCAGCGCAGCGCGAGCACGTGTTTGGTGGTGTCCAGCACTTCGCTGTGCGAGGCTTGCGCGTCGCTGAGCACCGGGCCGTGGCGGGTGCTGCGCACCACGTGTTTCACGTCTGGCTGGCCCTTGACGCGGATGGTCTCTTCACGGGTGGCAAAGTCGGCCCATGCGGTCTGGCCTTCGGGCGCCGGCACGCGGTACTGCGCCGGATTGACCGGGTTGATCTGCTCCAGGTACAGGTCTTGCACATCAGGGCCGGTGTTGGTGAACCCCCAGGCCACGGTGGCGGTGCGCCCCAGCACGACCGACGGCAGGCCAGGTAAGGTGGCGCCGATGACGTCGAGGGCGGGCTGCCCATCTGCCGCTGGGGCCTGCAGGCGCGCAAAGTACCAGATGGCGGGTGCACTCAGGCCCAGGTGCGGGTCGTTGGCGAGCCAGGGTTTGCCGGTGGCACTGCGGCTGCCGGCCACCACCCAGTTGTTGCTGCCCTTGCCATCCACGTTGCCCACCTCCTGCGTCCAGGCCACCACCTCTTGTGCCAGTTGGCCGCGCAGGCGCTCGGCGGGACTGCCGTTGTTGGGCAACCGTGGCGCCGCAGCGGTTTTCTCTGCGGCTTTGTAGACCCCGAGATCGCGGTACAGCTTGGCCAGATCGGCGCTGGCCGCAGGCGGCTCCCCAGGGTATGGCGGCAAGGCCTGCCACAGGGCGGCGGTGTCCAGCACCTGCAGCATGGACAAGCGTGCGAACTCGTTGCCCCAGTTGCCGCCCAGGTCCAGCGCCATCATGACGGACCAGCCCATGCTGTCGAGCACGTCCCAGTACTGGCCAGCCTGGGCGGCCTCGCGTGGATTGACCTGCAGGATCTGGAACTCGGGCGACAAGGCCTGTGTGCCCTCGGCGTAGAAAGCGTTGATGCCCTGCACATAGGCCTCCACCTGTGCCTTGGCGCCAGCAGGTAACCGGTCCCAGTGCGCCTGTGCGGCCTGCCGGATCCCCAGCGTGCGCATGAGTTTGTCGGTTTCCAGCGTGGCCGGGCCCAACAAGGCCGACAATTCCCCGCGCATGATGCGGCGGTTGAAGTCCAGCTGCCAGCCACGTTCCTGCGCGTGCACATAGCCAATGGCGCGCATGGCGTCCAGGGGACTCTGCGCCAGAACGTGGGTCACGTCGGACGGATCGCGCTTGACCTCCACCGTGCCCTTCAGCACGCTCAGACGCAACTGCCCATCGAGCTGGGGCAGGCTGCGCTGCACATACACACCGAGTGCCACGCCCAGCACCACCAACAAGGCCAACATGGCCCACACAACCCGTTTGATCCATCGCACAACCGTCTCCTTCTAGTTGTTTGGAGCCACTCAGCCCCAATAAATCAGCGCGTCGCGCCCTTCTGTCATCAGCCGCACCTTGTGCCCCACGGGCAGCAGCACCTTGGTGGGCAGGTGGCCAAACGGCAGGCCGGTCAACACGGGCAGCTTGAGCTGCGAACGCAGCCAGGCCACCACGGCGGGCATGTCGAAGCCCCGGTCGTAGCCGGGCACCAGCTTGTAGCCGCTGAAGCTGCCCAGCACGATGGCCTTCTGGCGCGCCAGAACGCCGGCGTGCAGCAGTTGGGTCAGCATGCGCTCCACACGATAAGGGTGCTCCGCCACATCCTCCAGGAACAGCACACCGCCTTTGACCTCGGGCAGGTAAGGCGTGCCCACCAGCGAGCACAACACGCTGAGGTTGCCGCCCCACAGGGTGGCGGGCGCGGTTTTCCAGTTGTCCAGCTGCGGATGGGCCTTGAGGTCGGCCGCAGGCAGGCGCCAGCCGGCGCCTTCGCCGTGGCCGTCGATGAGGTCGTCAAAACAGGCTTCCATGATCATGTCGGGCGAACCGTCGGCCTCCACCTGGCCACCAAAGTCCTCGCCCACCGCCGGGCCCGCCCACGTGGTCGCCCCCGTTTTGGCCAGCACCGCCATCTGAAAGGCCGTGAAGTCGCTCAGGCCCACCCACTGCGTGCCTTTTTCGATGCTCTTGGCAATGGCTTTGAAAGGCAGCTCGGGCAGGATGCGGGTGAGGCCGTAACCACCGCGCGAGATCATCACCACGTCGGCGCCACTGGCCGCTGCGCGGCCGATGGCGGCCAGGCGTGTGGCATCGTCGCCGGCAAAACGCTGGTGGTGGCTGCGTGCGTCGGCGTCAAGCTCGACCTGATGGCCCAACGCCTTGAGCCGTGTCAGGCCACGCTGGAACGCGGCCTTGTCGCGCACCGAACTGCTGGGGGAATGGATATAGATGTGTGCCATGGGCGTCTGGGGACAAAAAATCAAGCAGAAAACTGGGACAGGGCGGCGCGGGCGCACGCTTCGTCGGGCGGGGGCGCTGCGCTTGGGCAGATAGCGGTGTTTTCCAAGGCGGCCCGCCAGCGCAAAAAAGCGCGTGGCCCGGCGCGGTGGCCCTGGTCGGGGAATGGGGCGTCCACAGCTTGTCGGGCATCCTGGTCGTTGGCACCTTCTGGCGCTACCGCCCAATGGCCCACAAAACGTTGGGGCGCCGCCTGCAGCAGCAGGTCCCCCAGGGCATCGCCCTGAGGCATCAGCAGCACCACGCGCTTCAAATCCAGGTGGGTCAACAGCTGCAGCAGCGTCTGAAGGTGCCACTGGAGGCTGTGGACAGCTTCTTTTTTGGGCTTGTCGCTTTTGCCGAAGCCGATCAGATCGGGCGCGACCACCCGGTGTCCGGCGGCCAGAAAGACCGGGATCATCTGGCGGTACATGTAGCTCCAGCCGGGGTGACCGTGTTGGCACCACCAAGTCAGGGGTGCGTCTGGTGGGCCTTCGTCCAGATAGTGCAGACGCAGGCCGGCCAAACTGGGCAGATGGCTCACAAACCGCGGCACCCAAGGGTAGCCGGTAAGGGGGGCAAAACGTGCCTCTGGCGTGCGCAGGGCATCCTCCCGCAGCGGGTGGGGGTTGTTGGCACGCTGGGCCAGGCGCCGATGGGCAAAAAAGGCCTGCAGCAACTCGGCGCCCTCTTCCTTGAGCACGCCACCGCACACCTGTGTCTGGTGGTTGAGTCGGGGTTCACCAAACAGATCGACCACCGAACCGGCGGCGCCGGTTTTGGGCTCGCTGGCGCCAAACACCACGCGGGCCACACGTGCGTGCAGCGCGGCCTGCGCGCACATGGCGCAAGGCTCCAGCGTCACGTACAGCTCGCAGCCGTCCAGGCGGTAGTTGCCCAGGCTTTGGGCACCATCGCGCAGCACCAGCATTTCAGCGTGTGCGCTGGGGTCGTGTGAGGTGATGGGCTGGTTGTGCGCGGCGGCCAGCACTTCGATGTGCTCGGCCCGGCGGCGCACCAGCACAGCGCCCACCGGCACCTCACCCGCGTCCGCGGCGTCACGCGCCCGTGCCAGGGCCAGGCGCATGATGTCCTCGTCCGTGGCGTGTGGGGTCAAAAAGTGGTCGGCCTGCATGGGCCGCCAGTGTAGGTCAGGCAGCAGGCAGGGCCTGTCGCGGGGCCATGCCGAGATCGTCCATCCACCGCCCCAGGGCCTGCTCATCAGGGGAACCCGCGCGGTAGGCCGCCCGCATGGCGGCGTGCGATTCTTTGCGGTGCTGGTTGAGCTTGAGCTTGCACTGTCGCGCCAGCACCTTCAACTCAAAGGCCACAATGCCACCCAGCATGCGGTGGGCAAAGTCCGGGTCGAGGTCGCGCCACTGCTGCGCGTAGGCGGGTTCGTGGTCCGCAATGAGTTGTTTGAGCAGCGCGTCCTTGGCGTCGTCGCCGTCCAAAATGCGGGCCTCCACCTGGCAATGCACCGCGAGGTAGTTCCAGGTGGGCACGCGGGCCAGGTCGGGGTAGACCTTGGGCGAGAGGTAGGCGTGTGGCCCCAGAAAAGTCACCAGCGCTTGGGGCCGCCTGGCCAGATAGCCCGCGTGGGGGTTGGCGCGGGCGCAGTGGCCCAGCAGGGTCCAGCGCTCCCCCTCTTCCTGCAGGTGCAGGGGCAGGTGCGTGACAAACGGAAAACCGTCGTCGTCGTTGGAAATCAAGCTGGCGAATGGGTGCTCGCGCACCAAGCGGGCGGCGAGCGCCGGGTCATCGGATTTGAAGTGGGGCGGCAGGTACATGGGGGTGGCTCCTCAGCACTAACTGTAGCGCCCCACGTTTGTGTCATGTTTGCTGCATTGGCATCACATTGATGCGCGTGCACACCCTCGCGATCTGATGACCGCTCGAAGCCATCAGGTGCCAGCCGTCGCCTGACGTTCAATCACTCCCACTCAATCGTCGCCGGCGGCTTGCTGCTCACATCGTAGGTCACCCGGTTGATGCCACGCACCTCGTTGATGATGCGGCTGGACACCTTCTTGAGCAACGCGTAGGGCAGCTCGGCCCAGTCGGCGGTCATGAAGTCGCTGGTCTGCACGGCGCGCAGCGCGACCACGTAGTCGTAAGTGCGGCCGTCACCCATCACGCCCACGCTCTTGACCGGCAGGAACACGGTGAAAGCCTGGCTGGTCAGGTCGTACCAGGTCTTGCCGGTCGCTTCGTCCTTGAAGTTGCGCAGTTCCTCGATGAAGATGGCATCGGCGCGGCGCAGCAGGTCGGCGTATTCCTTTTTCACTTCACCCAGGATGCGCACGCCCAGGCCGGGGCCGGGGAAGGGATGGCGGTAGACCATCTCAGCCGGCAGGCCCAGGGCCACGCCCAACTCGCGCACCTCGTCTTTGAACAGGTCACGCAACGGCTCCAGCAGCTTGAGGCCCAATTGCTCGGGCAGGCCGCCGACGTTGTGGTGGCTCTTGATGGTGACGGCTTTCTTGCTCTTGGCGCCGCCGCTCTCGATGACGTCGGGGTAGATGGTGCCTTGGGCCAGGAAGGTCGCGCCTTTGTGGCCCGCTGTGCCGGCCTTGAGCTTGGCGGCCTCGGCCTTGAACACGTCGACGAACAGGCCACCGATGATCTTGCGCTTTTGCTCGGGCTCGCTCACCCCGGCCAACTTGCCCAGGAACAGTTCGCTGGCGTCCACGCGGATGACCTTGGCGTGCAGCTTGCCCTCGAACATGTCCATCACCATGTCGCCTTCATTCAGGCGCAGCAGGCCGTGATCGACGAACACACAGGTGAGCTGGTCGCCGATGGCGCGGTGGATGAGTGCGGCGGCCACACTGGAATCGACCCCGCCCGACAGACCCAGGATGACCTCTTCATCGCCCACCTGCTCGCGGATCTTGGCCACCGCTTCTTCGATGTGGTCACGCATGATCCAGTCAGGGCGTGTGCCACAAATGCCGAGCACAAAACGCTCCAGCAACGCCCTGCCCTGCACCGTGTGCGTGACCTCGGGGTGGAACTGCACCGCGTAGTAGCCACGCGATTCGTCGGCCATGCCGGCGATGGGGCAGGCATCGGTGCTGGCCATGAGCTTGAAGCCGGGCGGCATCTCGGTGACCTTGTCGCCATGGCTCATCCAGACCTTGAGCATGCCGTGGCCTTCGGCCGTGGTGAAGTCGGCGATGTCCTTGAGCAAGGCGGTGTGGCCGCGTGCGCGCACCTCGGCGTAGCCGAATTCGCGCGTCTTGCCGGCCTCGACCTTGCCACCCAGTTGCTGCGCCATGGTCTGCATGCCGTAGCAGATGCCCAGCACCGGCAGGCCCAGCTCGAACACGGCGTCGGGCGCCTTGTCATCGACCTCGTAGACGCTGGCGTGGCTGCCCGAGAGGATGATGCCCTTGAGCTGGCCGTCGGCGGCGAACTCGCGCACCCATTCGCTGCTGACGTCGCAGGGGTGGACCTCGCAGTACACGTGGGCTTCGCGCACGCGGCGTGCGATCAACTGGGTGACCTGGGAGCCGAAATCGAGGATGAGAATTTTCTGGTGTTGCATGGCGGTGAAGGCTTGTGTGAATCAGAAAGCAAAAGGCCGTCCGGCGGGACGGCCTCTGGGGCAGCTCAGATCAGTCCGCCCGGTAGTTGGGGGCCTCTTTGGTGATCTGCACGTCGTGCACGTGGCTTTCGCGGATGCCGGCCGAGGTGATCTCGACAAATTCCGCCCGGTTGCGCATCTCTTCGATGGTGGCGCACCCGCAGTAGCCCATGCTGGCGCGCAGACCGCCCGCCATCTGGAACAGGATGCTGACGACCGAGCCCTTGTAAGGCACGCGGCCTTCAATGCCTTCGGGCACCAGCTTGTCGGCATTGGGGTTGCCGGTGCTGCTTTCCTGGAAGTAGCGGTCGGCACTGCCCTGCTGCATGGCGCCAATGCTGCCCATGCCACGGTAGCTTTTGTAGCTCCGGCCCTGGAACAGCACGATCTCGCCCGGCGCCTCTTCGGTGCCGGCGAACATGCCGCCCATCATCACCGTGCCGGCACCGGCTGCGATGGCCTTGGCGATGTCACCGCTGTAGCGGATGCCACCGTCGCCAATCAGGGGCACGCCCGTGCCCTGGAGCGCGGTCGCCACGTTGTCGATGGCGGTGATCTGAGGCACGCCCACACCGGCCACAATGCGCGTGGTGCAGATGGAGCCGGGGCCGATACCGACTTTCACGCCATCAGCGCCGGCCTCCACCAATGCCAGCGCGGCCGCGCCGGTGGCGATGTTGCCGCCGATCACGTCCACCTGCGGGTAGTTTTGCTTGACCCAGCGCACGCGCTCGATCACGCCTTTGCTGTGACCGTGGGCGGTGTCCACGACGATGGCGTCCACACCGGCTTTCACCAGTGCCTCGACGCGTTCTTCGGTGCCTTCGCCCACGCCCACTGCCGCGCCCACGCGCAGGCGGCCTGCCGCATCGCGCGCCGCGTTGGGGAAGTTGAGTTGCTTGGTGATGTCCTTGACGGTGATCAGGCCCTTGAGCTCGAAGGCGTCATTGACCAGCAGCAAGCGCTCCAGCTTGTGCTTGTTGAGCAGCTTCTTGGCTTCGGCCGGCGTGGTGCCGTCGGGCATGGTAACCAGGCGCTCGCGCGGGGTCATGATCTCGCTCACCGCCAGGTCGTAGCGGGTCTCGAACCGCAGGTCGCGTCCGGTGACGATGCCCACCACCTTGCCAGCATCCACCACGGGGAAACCGGACACGCCCAGTTCGTCCGACAGCTTCATGACCTGGCGCACCGTGGTCTGGGGGCTGATGACGACCGGATCGCGCAGCACGCCCGACTCATACCGCTTGACCTTCGCCACGTGCGCCGCCTGCTCCTGGGCCGACAGGTTCTTGTGGACGATGCCAATGCCGCCTTCCTGGGCGATGGCGATGGCCAGACGGGCCTCGGTCACCGTGTCCATGGCGGCGGACACCAGGGGCAGGTTCAGGGCGATGTTGCGGGTGAACTGGGTGGCGAGGGATGTGTCCTTGGGCAGGACTTGGGAGAACGCGGGCACCAACAAAACGTCGTCGAAGGTGAGCGCTTTTCCGAGCAGGCGCATGTGAAAGCTCCAAAAAACGTATTGTACAGGCGGGGCGCCGGGCTATGCGGCGGCGCAGCAGCGGCGATAAACTCCCACGCATGAAGCACCCTCACACCCCTCTTCTTCTGCGCGTCCTGCTGGCTGTCACCGCATGTGCCATCTCAAGCGGTGCCTGGGCGCAGTGGCAGTGGAAGGACGCTTCGGGCAGACGCATTTTCAGCGACACGCCTCCGCCCGCGTCGGTCCCCGATCAAGACATCCTGCAGCGGCCCAAGGGCGCCGCCCTGCCGGCTGCGGCGCCGGCCCCAGCGGCGGCCGGTGCAGCTGCGGCACCGGCCAAGCCCGCCCCGGCTGCCGATGCCAGCTTGGAGCAGCGCAAGCAACAACTCGAAAAGGCAGAAGCGGACAAACGCAAGGCCGAGGAGAAGGCTGCTGAGGAAAAAGCGGCCAAGGCTCGCGCGGTCAATTGCGAGAGCGCGCGCAAGAACAAGGCGACCATCGAGTCGGGTGTGCGGGTGACGGTCACCAACGCCCGTGGCGAAGCCGAATACCTGGACGAAGCCGCCAGGGCTGCCCAGCTTCGTCAGGCCAACGACTTGATCAGGGACAACTGCCGCTGAGTGGCTCAGTAGCCGGCCTTGGCGCCGGGCCGTTTGCGTGCAAACAGGCCTGTGCTGCGCGTGCCCTGCCGGTTGAACCTCTCGCGTCGTGCCACTTTGGGGTCGACACGCAGCCCCCGATAGATCTCCAGCCGGTCGCCGTCGCGCAACAGGTGGTCCAGCGGCTGCTTTCTGCCCCACACGCCCACGTCCGGCGATTCACCCCATGCCCGGGTAGCCTCAGCCTGCGGCCAGCCCGCCGCTTGCAGCGCGTCCCGCACCCGGCTGCCCAGTGGCATCACCAGCTCGTGGACGACCACCTCGCGCGGCCCAGGGCAGAAGACCAGTTCAATGTGCATGGCCATCACACACTGCCGTAGACCTGATCGGCACGTTTGACGAACGCGTCCACCATGCTGCTGGCGATCTTGTCGAACACGGGGCCCACCAACGCGCTCAGGGCCTGGCTGGAGAAGTCGTAATCCAGCGAAAACTCGATCTTGCAGGCCCGCTGAGTGCCATCGCCCAGGGGAATGAAACGCCAGTGTCCTTCGAGTTGGGAAAACGGGCCATCCACCAGCGTCAGATCCACGCGCTGGTTCTCAACGTGGGTGTTGCGGGTGGTGAAGCTCTGGCGTATGCCACCAATGGCGATACCCACCTGTGCAACCACCCCATCGGCGGTGGTTTCAAGCACCGACGCGCGGTCGCACCAAGGCAGGAACTGGGGGTAATGGTCCACGTCGGTCACCAGCGTGAACATCTCGTGTGCGCTGTGCCAGAGGAGGACCGACTTGTGGACGCTTTTCATTGAAGCCTGAGGCTTTCATACAATCTCGGTTTGCGTCGGGATTGTATTCGGCCCGCAGCGCCTCAGATTGCTTACATGAACAAGCCCGCCTCGAAGTCCAAGCCCACCGACAGCCGCATCGCAGACAACAAAAAAGCGGTTTTCAACTACGCCATTGAGGAGCGTTTCGAAGCGGGAATGGTGTTGCATGGCTGGGAGGTGAAGGCGCTGCGCGAAGGCAAGGTGCAGTTGACCGACGGGTATGTGCTGATCCGCGACGGCGAGCTGTTTCTGATCGGCTGCCAGATCAACCCGTTGCGCACCACGTCCACCCACGTCAGCGCCGACGCGGCACGGACCAAGAAGCTGCTGCTGCACAAGGCGGAAATCAGCCGCCTGGTGGGCAAAGTGGAGCAAAAGGGTTACGCCCTGGTCCCGCTGAACCTGCACTGGAAGAACGGCAAGGTCAAATGCGACATTGGCCTGGGCCGTGGCAAGGGAGAACACGACAAGCGCGACACCATCAAGGACCGTGAAGGCAAACGCGAGGTGGAGCGCGCCATGAAGGTCCACAACCGCTGACGCGGTTGTGGCGTTGGTCGTTCAGTCCAGGTGCCGCAGCGGGTGCGCGTGGGCGGGCCAGGGGCTGTCAAAAAACGGCGCCACCATGTCGGGCGTCACGTCTTCGATGCGGGACGGGTTCCAGCGTGGCGCGTGGTCTTTGTCGACCGCCAGCGCGCGAATGCCTTCGACCGTCTCGCTGGTCGCACCGCTGCGACCCAGGTGACCGGTGAAAAAACAATGGCGCACCAGGTCGCGCTCCATACGCAGGTCTTCGGCCAGGGTCAAACCACGCGCGCGGCGCAGCTGTTCCAACACCACGTGCAGCATCAGCGGGCTGCGGTGGCGCAACATGCCGGCGGTCTCGGTGGCGGCCTGTGTGCCGGCCGCTTCCAGCGAGGCCACTATTTCGCCCACGGTGGGCAGGGCAAACGCGGCTTCCAGCTCGGGGCGCAGGCCTTCGGGGGCCTGCGAGGGCACGTTCCAGTGGGCTTGCTCACACCAGCGGCTCCACAGGCGGCGCAGCTCGTCGGGTGAGGATGGCCGGAAATGCTCCAGTGCCTCCCAGGCCTGGTGCAGGTGCTGCGACGGCACGATGAGATCGGCCAGATTCCAGGCTACCGCCTGAGCGCCGCCGATCACGTGGCCGGTCAACGCGAGGTACTCGCCTACGCGGCCGGGGCAACTGCCTAAAAAGTGACCGCCACCGACGTCGGGAAACAGCCCGATGTTGGTTTCAGGCATGGCCATCTTGGTGCGTTCGGTCACCAAACGCACGCTGGCGCCCTGGCTGATGCCCATGCCACCGCCCATGACGATGCCATCCATGAAGGCGATGTAGGGTTTGGGGTAGGTGAAGATCAGGTGGTTGAGCGCGTACTCTTCGGTGAAGAAGTCTTCCAGCGCGGGGTCGCCGGCCATCGCCGCCTGGTGGAAAAACCGGATGTCGCCGCCCGCGCAAAAGCCGCCAAACGGCCCTTCCTTGTTGGTGCCGCGTATGGCCACGCCGTGCACGGCCGCGTCACTTCGCCACGCCAGCAAGATGTCGGTCAGGTGCCGCACCATGCCCAAGTTCAGGGCGTTCAGCGCACGCGGACGGTTCAGGGTGATGAAGCCGACCCCGCCCACCACTTCGGAGAGCACGTCGGGCGCTTGCACCACATCGGCGTTGTTGCTTGTCATGAGTTGTCTCCTAACCCGGTTTCGGTCTGTCGAATCTGATAGTGCCCAGCCCGTTCGCGCCAGCCCAACCATTCGTTGGCCACCAGCGCGCCCATGACCAGGGCACCGCCCAGCAGAACTTGTTGCGATGGCACCTCACCAGCGCCCAGCCAAGCCAGAAGTATCCCGAACAACACCTCGAGCAAGGCCAGCAGCGAGACCTCCGGCGCACTCAACACGCGCGCGCAGACGACCGCCAGCACGCAGGGTACCGCAAGCTGGCCCAAACCCAAGCCTGCCAGCAGCGCAATGTCGTGAGCGCTGGCCGACAGGGGCCAGGCCAGCGGCAGCGTCAGCAGGGTGGACAGCACCGCGCCCACCAGCACCGCCGGCACCAAGTCCACCACATGCCCGCTGCGCTGGCTGCGTTGCACCAGCGTCCAGTTGATGGCGGCGGCCACAGGGACACAGAACGCCACCAGCGTGCCGACAATGCCGCCCTCGCCGAGTTGCGTGCCGAACATGTAGGCGATACCTGCGCCCGCCACCAGGATAGCAACCCAGGTGCGGTGAGGCAGTTGGTGTCCTATGAAGAAGCGCGAGATCAAGGCCGTGAGCAAGGGGCCCGCCGCCATGGTGATCAACACGTTGGCCACCGAGGTGAGGGTCAAGGCCACCATGAACGCGGTGAACATCACACCCCAGCACAAGCCTGAGGCCAGCAGCACGCCGCGTTCGGTCCACATGCGCGCCCACACCCCCCTGCCCTGCCACAAAGGCAGGATGACCAGGAGCGAGACCACCGTGAAAAAGCTGCGCCAGAACGTGATCTCGAACGCGCGAGCGTGTTCAAGCTGACGTGTGACCACGCCGGCCGTGGACCACATCAGCGGCGCCAGCACCATCAACCAGACGGCGTGAGAATGTTTCAGCTTCATCGACAACACAGGCCTTTCACAACGCGCCAGAGTCACGAGCCAGGCTCAAAAAAGCCTGCCCCAAGAAGCTGCAGCCCCCGAAGGGGCTGCAGCGCTCAGATCATGCGAGTATGCCCGCCGATCATGCTTCGCGCGATGCGCGCTTGCGGTCGTGTTCTTTCAGGTGGCGTTTGCGCAGGCGAACGCTCTTGGGCGTGATCTCGACCAGCTCGTCGTCCTCGATGAACTCCACGCCGTACTCCAGCGTCAGCAGGATGGGCGGGGTGATCTTGATGGCGTCTTCCTTGCCGCTGACGCGGAAGTTGGTCAGCTGCTTGGTGCGGGTGGCGTTGACCACGAGGTCGTTGTCTCGGCTGTGGATGCCTACGATCATGCCTTCGTAAACCGGATCGTTGGCCTTGACGAACATGCGGCCACGGTCGTCCAGCTTGCCCAGGGCGTAGGTGAAGATTTCACCGTCGTCCATCGAGATCAGCACGCCGTTCTTGCGGCTGGCGATGTCGCCCTTGTGTGGCTCGTAGCCGTCGAAAATGTTGGAGATCAGGCCCGACCCACGCGTGAGGTTGAGGAACTCGTTGGTGAAGCCGATCAGGCCACGCGCCGGGATGCGGTACTCCAGCCGCACGCGGCCACGGCCGTCCGGGTCCATGTTGACCAGTTCGCCTTTGCGCTCGCCCAAAGCCTGCATCACGCCGCCCTGGTGCTGTTCTTCGATGTCGGCCGTCACCAGCTCGATGGGCTCGTGGCGCTCGCCGTTGATGTCTTTGAACACCACACGCGGCTTGGACACGGCCAACTCGTAACCTTCGCGGCGCATGTTTTCCAGCAGGATGGTCAGGTGCAGTTCGCCCCGGCCGGCCACTTCGAACACGCCGTCTTCGTCGGTTTCCTTCACGCGCAGCGCCACGTTGTGCTGCAGCTCTTTCTGCAGGCGGTCCCAGATCTGGCGGCTGGTCACGTACTTGCCTTCGCGGCCAGCCAGCGGGCTGGTGTTGACGCAGAAGTTCATGATCAGGGTCGGCTCATCGACCTTGAGCATGGGCAGCGGTGTGGGGTTGAGCGGGTCGGTCACGGTCACGCCAATACCGATGTCGGCGATGCCGTTGATCAGCACGATCTCGCCCGGGCCGGCTTCGGTCACCTGCACGCGGTCCAGGCCCTGGAAGGTCAGCACCTGGTTGATGCGGCCTTTGACGCTGCTGCCGTCCGGACCTTCCATCACCAGCACGTCCATGCCGGGCTTGATGGTGCCCTGGCTCACGCGGCCCACGCCGATGCGGCCCACGAAGGTGGAAAAATCCAGGGCCGAAATCTGCAGCTGCAGCGGCGCGGCGGGGTCGCCTTTTTGTGGCGGCACGTGTTTGAGCACGGTGTCGAACAGGGCCGACATATCGGGGCCCCACTGCTCGCCCTGGGGGCCTTCTTCCAGCGAAGACCAACCATTGATGCCAGAGGCATACACCACGGGGAAGTCGAGCTGCTCGTCGGTGGCGCCCAGCTTGTCGAACAGGTCAAAGGCGGCGTTGACCACCTTGTCGGGGTTGGCGCCAGGCTTGTCCACCTTGTTCACCACCACGATGGGCTTGAGGCCCAGTGCCAGCGCCTTTTTGGTCACAAAGCGGGTCTGGGGCATGGGGCCTTCCTGCGCGTCGATCAGCAGCAGCACGCCGTCCACCATCGACAGCGCACGCTCCACCTCGCCGCCGAAGTCCGCGTGGCCGGGGGTGTCCACGATGTTGATGTGGGTGTCTTTCCAGCTCACGGCGCAGTTCTTAGCCAGGATGGTGATGCCACGCTCGCGTTCGATGGCGTTGTTGTCCATCACCGTGTCCACCACTTTTTCGTGGTCGGCAAAGGTGCCCGACTGGCGCAGCAGTTGGTCCACCATGGTGGTCTTGCCATGGTCCACGTGGGCGATGATGGCGATGTTGCGAATCTGTTTGCTCATGACAAGTCCTTTGCTGCTTCTGTTTCGCGCAGCGGGTTTTCTAGAATCTGTTGAATTTCGATCGGGCTCAACAGCCGCCCGGGTATCAGTTCGCCGGCCACCACGTGTGCGGTGCCCAGCAGGGTGTCAGGGTCGGTGCCGTACACGGCCACGCGTTCGGCGTCGGGCCAGTGGCCACGGCGGCGCAGGCCACTCAGAAAGCGCCCCGCATCCTCCGCGCCCAGCGTGACGCGGGTGTGTCCGCCGAGCAACGTCTCCACCGGCAGCAAGGCCGCCAGGCGCTCATCGGGGGACATGGCTTCCAGGGCATCCAGCGTGAGGGTCTGCGCCAGGCCAAACGGCCCGGTGTGGGTGCGGCGCAAGGCACTCAGGTGTCCGCCGCAGCCCAGGGCTTCGGCGATGTCTTCGCCCAGGGTGCGGATGTAGGTGCCCTTGGAACAAACCACATGCAAATCGAGGTGCGGCGTGTCGCCGTTCAATTGCATGTTCAGCAGGTCAAGGTCGTGGATGACCACATGGCGCGGCTCACGCGCCACGGTTTCGCCATCGCGCGCGTATTCGTAGAGCGCCTTGCCGTCTTTTTTCAGCGCGCTGTGCATGGGCGGCACCTGTGCGATGGGGCCCATGAAGCGGTCCAGCACCTCAACGACCTGGCCCACACTGCAAGTGACAGGGCGTGTCGCCAAAACCTCGCCTTCGGCGTCGGCGGTGGATGTGGTTTGGCCCAAACGCACCGTCGTGTCGTAGGCCTTGTCGGCGTCCAGGTGCAATTGGCTGAACTTGGTGGCGGCGCCAAAACACAGGGGCAACACGCCGGTGGCCAGCGGGTCGAGCGTGCCGGTGTGGCCGGCCTTTTCGGCGCGCAGCAACCACTTGGCCTTTTGCAAGGCCTGGTTGCTGGATAGACCCAGCGGCTTGTCAAGCAGCAACACCCCATGCACAGGGCGCCGCTGCACCCGTGTGCGTGGCGCGTTCATGCTCAGTCCTCTTTGGCGCGCGAGGAAACCGCCTTGGCAATCAAAGCGTTCATGTCGGCCGCTCGCTCGGTGGTGCGGTCGAACACGAAGTGCAAGGTCGGCACGGTGTGGATGTGCAGGCGCTTGAACAGCCCATTGCGCAGAAAACCGGCCGCCTGGTTCAAGGCGTCCTGGGTTTCCTGCGGATCGCCCGTCAGCAAGCTGTAGAACACCTTGGCGTGGGCGTAGTCGGGCGTGACTTCCACCGCCTGGATGGTGACCATGCCCACCCGCGGGTCCTTGAGCTCGCGCGCGATCAGCTCGGTCAGATCGCGCTGGATCTGATCGTTGACGCGGTAGCTGCGGTTGGGAACAGAGGACTTCTTCTTGGGCATGTCGGCCTGCTTCGCTTACAGCGTGCGCGCGATTTCCTTGATCTCGAAGAACTCCAGCTGATCACCTTCTTTGATGTCGTTGTAGTTCTTGAGCTTGATACCGCACTCGAAGCCTTCCTTGACTTCGCGCACATCGTCCTTCATGCGCTTGAGCGAGTCGAGTTCGCCCGTATAGATGACCACGTTGTCGCGCAGCAGGCGGAAATGCGCGCTGCGGGTGACAAAACCGTTGGTGACCATACAGCCCGCAACCGTACCGATCTTGGACGCCACGAACACGGTGCGGATCTCGGCATTGCCGATGACCTCTTCGCGCTTCTCGGGCGCCAACATCCCGGACATGGCGGCCTTCAGGTCGTCCACCGCGTCATAGATGATGTTGTAGTAGCGGATGTCGATGTCGTTGCCTTCGGCCAGCTTGCGTGCGCCCACGTCGGCACGCACGTTGAAGCCGATGACCACCGCCTTGGACGCGATCGCCAGGTTGATGTCGGATTCGCTGATGCCACCGACGCCGGCGTACACCATCTGCACCTTGACTTCGTCGGTCGAGAGCTTGAGCAGCGAGGCCGCCAGCGCTTCCTGCGAACCCTGCACATCGGACTTGAGCACGATGGGCAGCATCTTGACTTCGCCGGCACCGATGTCGGCAAACATGTTCTCCAGCTTGGCGGCCTGTTGCTTGGCCAGCTTGGTGCTGCGGTACTTGCCTGCACGGTAGGTGGCGATTTCGCGCGCACGGCGCTCGTCCAGCATCACCATGAAGTCGTCGCCAGCCTGCGGCACTTCGGCCAGGCCCTGGATTTCCACCGGGATGGACGGGCCGGCTTCCTTGGACGGCTTGCCGTTTTCGTCCAGCATGGCGCGCACACGACCGGAGGTCTGACCGGCCAGCACCACGTCGCCCACCTTCAGCGTGCCAGACTGCACCAGCACGGTGGCCACGGCGCCACGGCCCTTGTCCAGGCGCGCTTCGATCACCAGGCCCTTGGCCATGGCCTCCACCGGCGCCTTGAGTTCCAGCACTTCGGCTTGAAGCAGCACCTGTTCGAGCAGCGCATCGACGCCCTCGCCGGTCTTGGCAGAGACGCCCACAAAAGGCACGTCGCCACCAAATTCTTCGGGCACAACCTCTTCAGCCACCAATTCGGAACGCACCTTGTCCAGGTTGATGCCGGGCTTGTCGATCTTGGTCAGCGCCACCACCATGGGCACACCAGCCGCTTTCGCGTGTTTGATGGCTTCCTTGGTCTGGGGCATCACGCCGTCGTCGGCCGCACACACCAGAATCACGATGTCGGTGGCCTGGGCGCCACGGGCACGCATGGCCGTGAAGGCTTCGTGGCCAGGGGTGTCCAGGAAGGAGATCATGCCGCGCGGCGTCTCCACGTGGTAGGCACCGATGTGCTGGGTGATGCCACCCGCTTCACCCGCCGCCACCTTGGCTCGGCGGATGTAGTCCAGCAGCGAGGTCTTGCCGTGGTCGACGTGGCCCATGACGGTGACCACTGGAGCACGCGGCAGGGCTTCGGCGGATTGTTGCGCGACTTCGTCTTCGGTGAAGGCCTCCGGATCGTCCAGTGCCGCGACCACCGCCGTGTGGCCCAGTTCTTCCACCACGATCATGGCGGTGTCCTGGTCCAGCGACTGGTTGATGGTGACCATCTGGCCCAGTTTCATCAACTGCTTGATGACCTCGGACGACTTGAGCGACATCTTGTGTGCCAGCTCGGCCACGGTGATGGTCTCGGGCACGTGCACTTCAATGACCTTGGTCTCGGTCGGCTGGGCAAAGCTGGACTGCTGGTCGCGGCTGTCGCGGTCGCCACGGCGGCCACCGCCGCGCGGGCCCGAGCGCCAGTTGCTGTTGCCACGGCCACCGGAGGTGTCGCCGCGGGTCTTGATTTCCTTCTTCTTGGCCGCGTCGTCCTTCCAGGTGGAAGACAGGTTTTCAGACTTGACTTCCTTCTTGCCGCCGGCGCCAGGGGCTGCCACGGCCGGGCGCGCAGTACCGGTGGTGGCCGGCTTGTGCAAGGTGCCCTTGATACCAGCCGCAGGCGCGGCGGCCGGCTTGGGTTCCTCGGGCTTCTTAGCCACCAGCACCTTCTTGGGCGCGGCCATCATGGCACGGATGTTCGCTGCTTCGGCCTCGGCCTTGCGGCGGCGCTCCTGCAGATCGCGGGCGCGGGCGTCTTCGGCTTCTTTTTCGGCTGCAGCCTTGTCGGCCACCAGCTTGCCAGCAGCGGCTTTGTCCGCAGCGGCCTTGTCGGCGACGGCTTTTTCAGCTGCCAACTTCGCGCTGTCATCCACCACCGGAGCAGCCGTGGCCGCTTCTTGCGCTGCCTGTGCAGCAGCCAGGCGGGCGGCTTCGGCGGCAGCCTGAGCCTGCGCGGCAGCGGCGGCTTCGGCGGCGGCACGCGCGCGTTCAGCTTCCGCCTCACGCGCAGCCTGCTCTTCTCGCTCGCGGCGTTTCTGAGCCAGCTCTTCTTCCTGCACACGCAGCAGTTCGGCTTGACGGCTCGCCTCTTCCTCTCGGCGTGCCAACTCAGCCTGATCCACCGCCGGGGCGGCGGGTTCGGCCTGTTCAGCCGCGCCGTCGCTTGCACCCAGTTCGTCATCGCGCTTGATGAAGGTGCGCTTCTTGCGCACCTCGACCTGGATGGTCCGGGCGCGTCCGGTGGCATCGGCCTGCTTGATTTCAGTGGTGGACTTCTTCACCAGCGTGATCTTCTTGCGCTCGCCCGAGGCGGTGCCGTGGCTGGCCTGCAGATAGCCCAGCAGCTTGTGTTTGTCGGAGTCGGAAACCGGGTCAGTGCCCGACGATTTCGGAACGCCCGCGCCAGCCAGCTGATCGAGCAGCACGGTGGTGGGCTTGTTGAGTTCTGCAGCCAATTCGGCGACGGTGGTACTGGTCATATGGGGTGTTCTCCGCTGAGGCCTCCGGTTCAGGACGCTTGGTTGGCCTGGTCGCCAGAGAACCAGTGCTCGCGCGCCTTCATGATCAGAGCGGTCGCTTCTTCGGGGGTCTGTCCGGTGATATCGGTCAGTTCGTCGGTGGCCAGGTCGGCCAGGTCGTCGCGGGTGTGCACACCGGCGTCCATCAGCTTGGTGATGAGCTCGGCGGTCAAACCTTCAACGTCACGCAGGTTCTGCGAGACCTCTTCCACGTCTTCTTCCTTGGCGATTTCCATGGTCAGCAGCGCATCCTTGGCGCGAGCGCGCAACTCGTTGACCGTGTCTTCGTCGAAGGACTCGATGTCCAGCATTTCCTGCAGCGGCACATAGGCCACCTCTTCGAGGCTGGTGAAACCCTCCTCGATCAGGATGTCGGCGATTTCCTGGTCCACGTCCAGCTTGGCCATGAACAGCTTGCGAATGCCGTCGGCCTCTTCGGCCTGCTTCTGCGCCGACTCGTCGGCGGTCATGATGTTGATCTTCCAGCCGGTCAGCTCGGACGCCAGGCGCACGTTCTGGCCACCACGGCCAATCGCGATGGCAAGGTTTTCCTCGTCCACCACCACGTCCATGGCGTGACGCTCTTCATCCACCACGATGGAAACGACGTTGGCCGGGGCCAGCGCGCCGATGACGAACTGGGCCGGGTCTTCGGACCACAGCACGATGTCCACACGTTCACCGGCGAGTTCATTGGTCACACCATTGACGCGCGAACCACGCACACCCACACAGGTGCCGATGGGATCCACGCGCTTGTCGTGCGACAACACGGCGATCTTGGCGCGGCTGCCGGGGTCACGGGCGCAGCTCTTGATCTCCAGCAGGCCCTGCTCGATCTCGGGCACTTCCTGGCGGAACAGCTCGATCATGAACTCGGGGGCAGAGCGCGAGAGCAGGATGGGCGCGCCACGCAGCGTCAGGTCCACTTCCATGATCATGGCGCGCACGCGGTCGCCGGTGCGGAAGTTTTCCTTGGGGATCATTTCGCCGCGCTTCAAGCGGCCTTCCACGCGGCCGCTCTCGACGATCAGGTCACCCTTGTCCATGCGCTTGACGGTGCCGACAAAAATTTTGTCGCCGCGGCTCATGAAATCGTTGAGCAACATCTCGCGCTCGGCGTCGCGGATTTTTTGCAGGATGACCTGCTTCGCGGCCATGGCACCAATGCGGCCGATGGGCACGCTTTCCACTGGCTTTTCGATGTGGTCGCCCACTTCGATGTCGGCCAACTCGTCACGCGCATCGCTCACCAGTTCTTCGGCATCGGGGTTCTGCAGGCCAGCTTCGTCGGGCACCACCAGCCAGCGGCGAAACGTTTCGTACTCGCCGCTGTCCGGGTTGATGGCGACACGGATATCGACCTCACCCTTGTAGAGTTTTTTGGTGGCGGAGGCCAGGGCCAACTCAACGGCGCCCAGCACCACGTCGCGCTCCACGTTCTTTTCACGGGAGATCGCATCGATCAACATCAACAATTCGCGATTCATTTCACCGCCACCTTTCCTATCTGTCGTATCTTTTTTGGGGTTGCGCCAAGAGGGACGCCGCCTCGTGATATGGGGACACCGGCTGATCCGCCAGCTCAGGCACCGCCTTGCGGCGAGGGCGCACCGCGCCCTTTGAAACTCACAATGGGCGCCAAACGCGCCTCACGCAACTCATCCAGCACAAAACCCAGCGCATGCACCGGCGCAGGCGGGCGGTTTTTGCCCACCTTCTGACCCGGCTTGAGCTTCGGCTCATCGGCCCAAACCACCTGCCAGCCCGTGCCATCGGCGTTGCGCTCGAGCGTGCCGCGAAATTTTTTGCGATTGACCGCCACGCCTGAGCCGGTCGCCCCAATGGGCGCCTTCAGGGTGATGTCCACCACCTGACCGGCAAAACGCTCAAAATCGCGCTCGTTGCGCAGCGGTCGGTCAATGCCCGGCGAGCCCACCTCCAAGCGCTTGTACTCCACGCTCTCAACCTCAAGCAGGAACTGCAGCTGGCGCGTGACCTTTTCGCAGTCTTCGACGGTCACAAATTGCTCAGCACCTCCCGCGAGCGAAGGCTCCCAGGGCAAATCGATGGTGACGCGCAGCAACCCACCCGCGGAACGCTCCAACTCCACCAGGTCGTAACCCAGTCCGGTGACGGTCTGCTCAACTGCGTCTTGCCATGCCATTGCTGCGTGTGTTCCTGCTTCAAAAATTGCGGGTCGCTGGCCGCGTGCGCCATAGCGCCAAAAGCGATTGACCAAAAAAAATGGGCCGGTAGTAACCCGCCCATTTGGTCGTGAAGCTCGGATTTTAACACTTTCCACGCACTTTTTATACCCACCCACAGCGTAAATGTTCTGGGATTGGCTGGCCAAAGCGTTGGATTTGCCCCAAAGCCTCTTGTTGAACGCGATTTTCGGGCCCGCTCAGCCCCCTCTTGTGCACAAGCCGCATCAAAAACACGGCGGGACACAAGAAATTGGGCATTTCGCGCTGTAGAATAACCGGATTAGTCGGAGCGTAGCGCAGCCTGGTAGCGCATCTGCTTTGGGAGCAGAGGGTCGCGAGTTCGAATCCCGCCGCTCCGACCACCCTCAAAAAAAATGGCCCACTTGTTGGGCCATTTTTCTATCGACAAACTGCCCGTAGCTCAACTGGATAGAGCAGCTGCCTTCTAAGCAGCAGGTCGGGGGTTCGAGTCCCTCCGGGCAGGCCAGCAAAACCCCAATGAAATCAAGCGCTTAGTGCTGCCCCGAAAAACTCGGGGACACCCCGGGGACAAAGTCTGATTTGAGATCGTCAAGTCGGACGCGCTGCGGACTCCCGTCAGCGGGCAGCGGCCGGCACCACGCTGAGCTTGAAGCCCATGGCGTTGATAACCTTGAACAGCGTTTCGGAACTGGGCGCCCGCTCACCCGACAGGCTTTTGTACAAGCTCTCGCGAGACAGCCCCGTGTCCTTTGCAAGTTGGGTCATGCCACGGGCACGCGCAATGTCGCCCAGCGCAGCAGCCAGCAAGGCGGGATCGCCATCGGCCATGGCCGCGTCGAGGTAGGCGGCTGCGTCCTCCTCCGTGTTGAGGTAGTTGGCCGCGTCAAACGTGCGGGTCTTGATCTTGCTCATCTTGCAACTCCATGGCCAATCGCTTGGCCGCTTCAATATCGCGCTCCTGGGAGGACTTGTCGCCGCCACCCAGCATGAGGATGATGACGCCGCCACGAATCACGTAGTACATGCGCCAGCCAGGGCCGAAGAACTCGCGCATTTCCCACACGCCAGCCCCAACCTGCTTCACGTCGCCAAGGTTGCCTACCATGGCTTTGCGCAACCGGGCGAGCAGCCGAAATCGGGTGGCGCGATCTTTCAGTCCTTCCAGCCAATCGGAGAAGGCCTCTGTTTCAACCACGGTGTACATGGCCGAATTGTAGCCGCCTGGCTACACATGGGCAACATACAGGTAACCGAGTGTCAGCAGCAAATGAGTTGTCCGGTTCGTAGCAAGTAATCTGTCCGGTTTGTGGAGGAGCGATGCAACACGCCCCCATGA
>NZ_JBHTBZ010000007.1:0-32579 GCF_042665235.1 Hydrogenophaga defluvii
GCGACATTTTTGTGCACGACGCCTTTGGCACCGCCCACCGCGCCGAGGGCACCACCTACGGCATCGCCGAAACAGCGCCCATCGCCTGCGCCGGCCCGTTGCTGGCGGCTGAGATGGATGCGATTGCCGCTGCCTTGCAAGCGCCCAAGCGTCCACTGGTGGCCATCGTGGCCGGCTCTAAGGTGTCCACCAAACTCACCATCCTGCAAAGCCTGGCCAAAAACGTGGACGGCCTGATCGTGGGCGGCGGCATCGCCAACACCTTCATGCTGGCCGCCGGCCTGAAGATTGGCAAAAGCCTGGCGGAGCCAGACCTGGTGGGTCAGGCCAAGGCCGTCATCGACGCCATGGCCGCGCGCGGTGCGGCCGTGCCCATTCCCACCGATGTGGTGACGGCCAAGGCCTTTGCGGCCGACGCGCCGGCCACGGTCAAGAAGGCCACCGAGGTGGCCGACGACGACCTGATCCTGGACATTGGACCCGAAACAGCCGCTCTGCTGGCCCAGCAGCTCAAGGCGGCCGGCACCGTTGTGTGGAACGGCCCGGTGGGGGTGTTCGAGTTTCCGGCGTTCGAGAACGGCACCCAGGTCTTGGCACAGGCGATTGCCGATTCCAGCGCTTTCAGCATTGCCGGCGGCGGCGACACGCTGGCGGCCATTGCCAAGTACGGCATCGAGAAGGACGTGGGTTACATCTCCACCGGCGGCGGCGCCTTTCTGGAGGTGCTGGAGGGCAAGACGCTGCCGGCGTTTGAGGTGCTGGCGCGCAGGGCGGGATAAGCCCCCACGCGCCGCCGCTGCGCGGGTCGCGGCCCCCCCGGGGTGTTCGCCTTGGGGCGGCCCGGCGGCGAAACTGACGCACAAAAACAACCGTGCTTGCACTGCGCAACGCCCGCGCCAGAAATTGCTTGTGAACGGCATTGATTACGAACAGAATTAACAATCCGTTCATCCGTGGTTACATATGACCTGTGGGCCACGGCTGCATTTCAGCACCAGGAGGGACGCATGAAAATTTCCAAAGCCGTCGGTGTGACGGCAATCGCCGGCCTGTTGGCCACCCTGGCGGGTTGCGCGAATTCGCCCATTCCGCTGGCCCAGAACTTCGAGCTGACCTCGCAATACAAAGTGCGATCGGCCGGCCATTGGGATCTGGTGTCCAAAGACGTGGTGAGCCAGACCGCAGCCACCCTGGACAAAGCCGGCACGGGCAGCACGCCGGTGTACGTGCGTTTGCCGGCCAAGCCCAGCGCATTCGACCACGGCTTTCGCGAGTTCCTCATCACCAAGATGGTGCAAGGTGGCAAGCAGGTGCTGACCACCCCCAACCCCCAGGCGATGGAGGTGAGCTACCAAACCCAGGTGGTGCGCCACAACAGCCCGCGCCCCCATTTCATCCCCGGCGGCTTCACCATGTTGGCCGGCGGCCTGATGGCGGCCTATGGCCTGCGCCTGGAGCACATGGACACCAAACTGGTGGGCACACTGATTGGCACGGGCGCGTTGGACTACGCCAACAGCGTCAATTCGGGCGGCCCCACCGCGACCGAACTGATCCTGACCACCACCGTCACCCGCGGTGGCCAGTATGTGGCGCGCAAGACCGATGTGTACTACCTTGAAAACGTGGACGCTCCCCTGTTCATGAACACCGCCATGCAGAACATGAACTACAAGGTGGTGTCGCAATGAGCAAACGTTTTGTGCTTGCGACGGTGGCCGCCGCCGTGTTGTCGGCCTGCTCCAGCCCCGCTCCGGTGCGCACCGAACCCACCTACGACGAAGCGGCCAAAAGCGCCTTCATCGTCAGCAGCCAGAGCGCCATCGACAAGTTGCTGGCGGGCGTCAACCGCGAGTCCATTGGCCAGTCGCCGGTGCTGGTGGCCACGGTGGTCAACGTCAACGACCTTTCGCGCGCTGCGCCGCTGGGCCGCACCCTGTCGGAGCAGTACGCTTCGCAGATGGTGGCCAGTGGCCTGCATGTGAAGGAAATCAAGTTGCGCGGCGATGTGTTCGTGAAGGAAGGTGCGGGCGAACTGCTGCTGTCGCGCGAAATCAAGGACATCGCCAAGTCGCACAACGCCTCCATGGTGCTGGTGGGCACCTACTCGACCGCCGCCAGCTTCACCTACGTGAGCCTGAAGCTGGTGCGCACGGAGGACGGCCGCATCCTCAACGGCCACGACTACGCCCTGCCCAACGACCGCGACGTGCAACGCCTGCTGGCCGTGCAACGCTGACGGCGTGTTGGCGCACCAACAGCAAGGGGGCCCTCGGGCCCCCTTTGTTTTGGGTGGTCAGAACCGCATCAAGGCCTCATGCGGCCGAGGGCAGCGCCATGGGACCGGTCGCCCGGCCACGGAAGTCGGTCCAGCACTGGCGCGTGAAGTCGTACAACTTGCAGGCACGGGCGGTGTCGAAATACCAGCCCCAAGAAAACGGTTGCACGATGATGCGCTCGGGCAACAGGTGCTCCAGCGTCTTCTGGGCTTCTTTCAGGCGGTACAGCGGGATGCTCATGTCCACGTGGTGGGCGGTGTGCTCCATGATGTGGTGGACCAGCGCGCCTATGCGCAGCGGGAAGGTGAGGTGCACGGTGGTGGACACAAACGGCTGGGCGCGTTGCCAAGCGGCGCGTTCGTTGTGCCACTTCACGCGCACGTGGGTGTGGTGGCCGTAGATGACAAAACCCACCATGTGGAACCAGAACACCAGCGGCAACACCACGCCACACAGCAGCAGCAAAGCCACCGACTGCCCGGTGGCCAGGGCCAGGGCGGTGATGGCTGCGGCCCACAACAGGGCGAAACCACTGACCAGCAGGCAGTCTTTGGTGAAGATGGACCGGTGCGTACCGCCCGACTGCGCCGGACTGGGGAACATCATCTTTTTCCACCAGATTTCAACCATGTAATAGACGCCTGGCCCCCAGCCACTGCGGTACAGGCGCTCCAAGGCGCGGCGCGCTGGCGGCAAGGCCTGGTATTCCTCTTGTGTGAGCGGCGCCCAGACGAAGTCCACACCTTTGAGGTTGGTGAAGCCATGGTGCACCACGTTGTGGCCCATGTCCCACAGGCTGTAGGCGGTCAGCGAGGGCAGGAAGGCGATGCGGCCCAGCCACTTGTTCAGGCGGCGGTGCGGCGTGAGGCTCTGGTGGCAGGCGTCGTGGCCAATGATGAAGAGGCGCCCGATGACAAAACCGGTGGCCAGGCCACACAAGGCCTTGAGCCAGACCGCATCGGCCAGCACCACGCCAGCCAGCAGGCCCAGCCACAAGGTGTAATCCAGCGCCAGCAGCCAGAAGGCGCGCCAAGTGACCCGTTCGGACAAGGGGATCAGCCAGGAGCGAATGACCTTGCGGTGGGGCAGCGGCTCGTCCGGGCTCAAGGGCGCGGGCAATTCTGCAGCAGTTGTATCACTTGAATGGTTCATGGCAAAACGCGGCCAACCCGCGTTGGAGATCAAACAAACCCGACGATGCTAGCCCGCGCACGGTGTCCAACATTTGACGCAGATCGAAAACTGTGCGTTTTGAACCACGTCCGCAGGCGGGTACCAACCGGCGGCGTTCAGGAGTCGAACCAGTCCGGGTCGTTGGCCACCTTGGCCAACTCTTCGCTGAGCACCTTGTTCATCTGCGCAAACAGGATGAGCTTGCGCGTGGTTTCCCGCAGTGTGTCGGCCATGCGCTTGGAGATGGCCAGCAGCAAACGGGAACCCACCGCCGGATCGTCTTGCAAAAGCTGCAAAAAATCCGCCCGCGACAGCACCCCCACCAACATGTCGGTGTTGGCCACGCAACTGGCCGAACGGGGCCCACCGTCCAGCAACCCGAGTTCACCAATCAGGCTGCCCGGTCCCATGACCCGCACCACCAGGTGGTCGTCATCGTCTTGCAGCGAACTGTTGTGCACCGACAGATCGCCCTCCAGCACGAGCAGCATGTGGTCGTTGTGCACCGCCTCACCTTCACGCACAAACTCGCAGCCCGCTTCGATCACCCGGGGCTGCAGATAAGCCACGATCTTGATCGCGTCCTCCAGGCTCAAGGTCTGCAACGCCGTCGGCGTGACCAACAGCCGCGCGGCGCGTTCGTCAGCGTTCATGTCAGGAGAGTGGTCTTCGACAGCCATGGCAGGTCCCCTGGTCATTCTCGCAGCCATCTGGCGCCAGCGTGCAAGGTTTACATACAACCCGCCCGAGGCGTGAAACCACCATGTAACTCGCCGCGCAGATAATGGAAACTTGATTACAACAACCCCTGACGGGACGGAGACACACATGCCGCAGCGCGCCACCAAAATTGTTGCCACCCTGGGCCCCGCGTCCAGCGACCCGGCCTTGCTGGAACAGATGATCCGACACGGCGTCAACGTGGTGCGGCTGAACTTCTCGCACGGCAAGGCCCAAGACCACATCGACCGCGCCAACCTGGTGCGCCAGGCCGCACAGCGCGCCGGCCGCGAGGTGGGCATCATGGCCGACCTGCAAGGCCCCAAGATCCGCGTCGGCAAATTTGCCGAAGGCAAGGTGATGCTGGAAAACGGCGCGCCCTTTGTGCTGGACGCCGAACGCACCGAACCCGGCGACATCAACGGCGTGGGCCTGGACTACAAGGAACTGCCACGCGACGTGAAAGCCGGCGACCTGCTGCTGCTCAACGACGGCCTGATCGTTCTCACCGTGGAGCGGGTGATGGGCCCGGCGGTGCACACCACCGTCAAGGTAGGGGGCGAGTTGTCCAACAACAAAGGCATCAACAAGATGGGTGGCGGCCTGACGGCACCGGCCCTCACCGCCAAGGACATGGACGACATCCGCACCGCCATGTCCTTCAAGGCCGACTACGTGGCCGTGAGCTTTCCCAAAACCGCCACCGACATGGAGCTGGCCCGCCAGCTCTGCAACGTGGCCTGCAGCGACGGCCACCGCCCAGGGCTGATCGCCAAGATCGAGCGCGCCGAGGCCATCCCTGAACTGGAAAACATCCTGCGCGTGTCCGACGGCATCATGGTGGCGCGTGGCGATCTGGCGGTGGAAGTGGGCAACGCCACCGTGCCCGCGCTGCAAAAACGCATGATCAAGCTGGCCCGTGAGATGGACAAGGTGGTCATCACCGCCACCCAGATGATGGAGAGCATGATCCTGGCGCCCGTGCCCACCCGCGCCGAAGTGAGCGACGTGGCCAACGCCGTGCTCGATGGCACCGACGCCGTGATGCTCAGCGCCGAAACCGCTGCCGGCAAATACCCGCTGGAGACGGTGATGGAAATGGCCAAGATCTGCGAGGCGGCGGAAAAAGCCCACCACCACGACATCGAGTCCGACTTCACCGGCAAGACCTTCGGCCGCATCGACCAGTCCATCGCCATGGGCGCGCTGTTCACCGCCCACCACCTGGGCGCCAAAGCCATCGTGGCACTCACCGAGTCGGGCTCCACCGCGCTGTGGATGAGCCGCCACGACGTCAAGATGCCCATCTACGCGCTCACCCCAAAGCTCGCCACACAGCGCAAGCTCACGCTCTACCGCAACGTGCGCCCCCTGCTCATGGACACCAGCGCCGACCGCGACACGGCCCTGGCCGACGCCGAGCGGCACCTGAAAAAACGCGGCATCGTGCAGTCGGGCGACGTGTACGCCATCACCTGCGGCGAGCCCATGGGTGCGCCCGGTGGCACCAACATGCTCAAGATTTGTAAGGTGGGGTGAATCCGGCTCAAAGGCACACGCAGCGGTAAAATCGTGCCCAGTTACCACGCGGTTACCAGCCCCCCGCGCCACGCGGCCGGACACAAGCTGCCGCAGGCCCCTGTTCTTTGAACCACCCCTCCAGGAGATTTCCATGGCGCTCGTTTCCATGCGCGAACTGCTCGACCACGCGGCCGAGAACGGTTACGGCATTCCCGCTTTCAACGTCAACAACCTGGAGCAGGTGCAGGCCGTGATGGCAGCGGCTGACGAGGTGGGCGCTCCTGTCATCCTGCAAGCCAGCGCTGGCGCACGCAAGTACGCGGGCGAGCCCTTCATCAAACACCTGATCCAGGCCGCCGCCGAGATGTACCCCCACATCCCGCTGGTGATGCACCAGGACCACGGCACCAGCCCCAAGATCTGCGCTGGCGCCATCGATCTGGGCTTTGGCTCGGTGATGATGGACGGCTCTTTGCGTGAAGACGGCAAAACCCCGGCCGACTTCGCCTACAACGTGGAAGTCACGCGCGCCGTGGTGGACATGGCGCACAAGGTGGGCGTCACCGTCGAGGGCGAACTGGGCTGCCTGGGCAACCTGGAAACCGGTGATGCCGGCGAGGAAGACGGCATTGGCGCCGAAGGCAAACTGGACCACAGCCAAATGCTGACCGACCCCGAGGAAGCGGCCCAGTTCGTCAAAGCCACGCAGCTGGATGCGCTGGCCATCGCCATTGGCACCAGCCATGGCGCCTACAAGTTCAGCCGCCCGCCCACCGGCGACATCCTGGCGATTTCGCGCGTGAAGGAAATCCACAAGCGCATCCCCAACACCCACTTGGTGATGCACGGTTCCTCCTCGGTGCCGCAAGCGCTGTTGGCCATCATCAACCAGTACGGCGGCAAGATGAAGGAAACCTACGGCGTGCCGGTGTCCGAGATCCAGGAAGCCATCAAACATGGCGTGCGCAAGATCAACATCGACACCGACATCCGTCTCGCGATGACCGGCGCGGTGCGCAAGTTCCTGGCCGAGAACCCCGAAAAGTTCGACGCCCGCGAGTGGCTCAAACCCGCCCGCGAAGCCGCCAAAGCGGTGTGCAAGCAGCGCTACCTGGAGTTCGGCTGCGAAGGCCAGGGCGCCAAGATCCAAGGCAAAGGCCTGCAGGTCATGGCCACCCAATACGCCGCCGGCACGCTGGCCCAGGTGGTGAACTGAAACCCCTGGTTTGCCCCGTCTGTGAAGGCCCGCACACGCGGGCCTTTGTGTCTGTGGGCGCGCGCAGCTACCAGCGCTGCGAAGACTGCGAGGCGACCTTTCTTGACCCCACCCACTTCCTCGACGCGGACAGCGAACGCACCGAGTACGAACAGCACCAGAACCTGCCGGGCGATCCCGGCTACGTCCGCTTCCTGAGCCAGGTGGTCCAACCCTTGCTGGCGCGCCTGCCGCCGTACAGCCGTGGGCTCGATTACGGTTGTGGCCCCGGCCCGGTGCTGGCGCTCATGCTGCGCGAAGCCGGCCACACCGTGGCGCTGTACGACCCGTTTTTCCACCCCAACACGGCGCCACTGCAATCCCGCCACGACTTCATCACCTGCACCGAAGTGATCGAACACTTCCACGCGCCGGCTCAGGAATTCCGGCGCCTGGACGCCCTGCTCCAACCCGGCGGCTGGCTGGCGCTGATGACCTGCTTCCAGACCGACGACGCCCGTTTTGCCCAATGGCACTACCGGCGCGATCCGACCCATGTGGTCTTCTACCGCGAGGCCACGCTGGCCCACCTCGCACGCCGCCACGGCTGGCGCATGGAAGTGCCCACGCGCAACGTGGCGCTGATGCACAAGCCCCTGCAGGCGCATCCCCGATAATCTCGGGCTCCCCCAGCCCGATGCCCACACCGCCATGACCGCTGCCTCCGCCGTCCACACCTCCTCCATCACCTCGCTGCCGCTGCTGGCCCGCGGCAAGGTGCGCGACAACTACGCCGTGGGCGACGACCGCATCCTGATGGTGGCCTCCGACCGCATCAGCGCTTTCGACGTCATCATGGGCGAACCCATTCCGGGCAAGGGCGCGCTGCTGACGCAGATGGCGCTGTTCTGGTTCGACAAGCTGGGCCACATCTGCCCCAACCACCTCACCGGCGACGCGCCAGAAAGCGTGGTGACCCCCGCCGAAGTGCCCCAGGTGACCGGTCGCTCCATGCTGGTCAAGCGCCTCAAGCCCATTCCGGTGGAGGCCGTGGTGCGTGGCTACCTGGCCGGCAGCGGCTGGAAGGAGTACCAGGAGAACCGCCAGGTGTGTGGTGTGCCCCTGCCCGAGGGCCTGACCAACGCCGCCAAGCTGCCCGAGCCCATCTACACCCCGGCCGCCAAGGCCGAAGTGGGCGAACACGACGAGAACATCACCTTCGAGAAGACGGTGGAGATGATTGGCCTGGACCTGGCCACCCGCATCCGTGACATCAGCATCGCCATCTACAAGGCCGCCGCTGAGATCGCTGCGAGCAAGGGCATCATCATTGCCGACACCAAGTTCGAATTTGGCCTCGACAAGGACGGCACCCTGGTGCTGATGGACGAGGTGCTCACGCCCGACTCCTCGCGTTACTGGCCCGCCGAAGGCTACGCACAAGCCCTGGCCGAGGGCAAGAACCCGCCCAGCTACGACAAGCAGTACCTGCGTGACTGGCTGGAGCAGGCCACAGTGGATGGCAAACCTTGGGACAAAACCGCACCTGCACCAGCGCTACCGGCCGAGGTGGTGGACCAGACCTTCGCCAAATACCAGGAAGCGCTGCAGCGGCTGACCGCGTGAGTTCAGGCGTACCGGGGCGTGTCTTCGTCAGCCTCACCCGGCAACAGTTCGGCGAGCAGCATCGCGCTCACCTCGTCGGCCGGCAGGGCTTTGGCGTACAGCCAGCCCTGGAACACCTCGCAGTGGTGCTGCCGGAGAAAACGCAGCTGCCCTTCCGTCTCCACCCCCTCAGCCACCACCGGCAGGCCCAGGGTGTGGGCCAGCGCGATCACGGCCCGCACCAGGGTGGCGTCGTCTGGTCGGCTCATGATGTGGCGCGTGAATTCGCGGTCGATCTTGAGGCGCGACACCGGCAACAAGCGCAGGTAGGACAGGGACGAATAACCCGTGCCGAAATCATCCAGCGCAATGCTGACGCCGAGGGCGCGCAAGCGCAGCAACACCTCGCGCGCCATGTCCGGGTCGGCCATGGCCTCGGTCTCCGTGATCTCCAGTTCCAGCATGTCCGGCTGCGTGCCGTGCTGCGCCATCAACTGCGCCAGCCTGTCCACCAAGTCGGTCTGACGAAACTGCTGCGCCGACAGATTGACCGAAATCCGCACCGGGGTGCCGGCCCGCGCCCATTGGGCCGATTGTCGGCAGGCGGTGTCGAGCACCCAGTCGCCCAGGGTTTGAATGAGCCCGCTGCACACCGCCACCGGAATGAAGCGTTCCGGCGAAATCGGCCCCAGCTCGGGGTCGTGCCAGCGCAGCAAAGCCTCCACCCCCACGATGCCACCGCCAGCCACGGCCACCTGGGGCTGGTAGTGCAGTTCCAGCCCGCCACGGTCCATGGCCTGCTTGAGGCGGTCGTGCAGCTGGTTTTTTTCGGCCAACGCCTGGCTCATGTGGGGTTCGTAGGCGGCCCACACCCCCCGGCCCCGGCCTTTGGCGGCGTACATGGCCATGTCGGCGTAGCGCATCAGGGTTTCGGTGTCTTGCGCATCTGAGGGGTAACAGGCCAACCCGATGCTGGCGCCCAGGCTGACCTCACAACCCTGCAGCCGGCAGGGCGCCGACAGCAAGCGTTGCAGTTTTTCGGCCACCTGCTGCGCATGGGTCAGCGAGGGCAGCTCGGGCAACAACACGGTGAACTCGTCGCCACCCAGGCGCGACAGCACGTCGCCCGCGCGCAATGCCCCGCGCAAGCGACGCGCCACCTCCATCAGCACCTGATCGCCCACGGCATGGCCGTGCGCATCGTTGATGCCCTTGAAGTCGTCCAGATCGAGCAGCAGCAAGGCCAGCGGTCGGTCGCTGCGGTTGGCGCGCTGTATGGCCTGCTCGAAGTGTTGCCCAAACATCCAGCGATTGGCCAGGCCGGTGAGGCTGTCGTGGGTGGCCTGGTACTGCATGTCGTCCTGCAGGCGGCGCACCTCGGTCATGTCGCGGATGAACACCACCGCTGCCGGTTCACCCGCCACGCTGCAATGCCCCAGTGCAATATCAACCGGCACCATGGTGCCGTCGTTGCGCATGAGCTGCAGTTGGCGCACCAGCCCCATGGGCCGCGCCACGGGCTGCACAAAATACCCGGCCATCAGGTCGGCGTGTTTGGCGCGCATGCGCTCTGGCATGAACATGTTGACCGAGCGGCCCTCCATCTCGGCGCGGCTGTAGCCACTCAACACCTCCATGGCCGGGTTGGCCTTCAGGATGAGACCCTGTGCATCCACCATCAACACCCCATCGGGGGCGGCGTCGATGGCCGTGCGCTCCAGGGGCTCGACGTGTTCGCTGCGCACCTCAAGCCCCCTGCCGAAAAACCGAGGCGGCCTCGTCCAGCCGCTGTGCCTGCTCGCTCAGCGCGCGGCTCAAGCCAGCGTTGTGCTGCACCTGGGCGGCGTTCTCCTGGGTCATTTGCTCCAGCCGGTTCAGCGCCACGTTGATCTGCGCCACGCCACCGGCCTGCTCGCTGCTGGCCACGCGTATCGATGCCATCATGGACGCCAATCGTTCGACCGTGCCCACCGCGTCTGACATCGCGTCACCGGCACCCGACACCGCACGCGCGCCGGCGTCCACCTGGCTGGCCGACGCCTCGATGAGCTGCTTGATCTCCTTGGCCGCATCGGCGCTCCGGATGGACAAGGCGCGCACCTCCGCAGCCACAACCGCAAAACCCTTGCCGTGTTCACCGGCCCGCGCGGCCTCCACCGCCGCGTTCAGCGCGAGAATGTTGGTCTGGAAGGCAATGCCGTCAATCAGTGCCGTGATGTCGGCCACCCGCTGGCTGGCGTGGGCGATGCCGGCCATGTTGGCGCGTGCCTGCGCCACCATGTCGGCGCTGCGGGCCGCTGCGGTCACCGCGTGGCTGGCCAGGTCGGCCGCTTCCTGCGCCGTTTCGCTGTTGGCCTGTATGGTGGTGGCCAGCTGCTCGGTGGCGGCGGCGGTTTCCTCCAGGCTTGCGGCGGCGTCGCTGGTGCGTCTGGCCAGCTCCTCGTTGCCCTGCTGCAAATCCTGCGCGCCTTCACTGACCCGCACCGATTTGCCCTGGATGTCGCTCACCAGGGACACCAGGTTCAACCCTGCCTGCTCAATGCTGCGCATGAGGCAGCCGATTTCGTCGGCCCGACCGGAGAACAGCGAACGCGCCTTCTGGCCGCTGGCCACCGCCCGCGCCTCTGTCAGCAACTGCGCCATGGGTCGGTGCACGGCCACACGCAACCACCACACGACCAACAACATGGTCAACGTCCAGACCGCAGCCGCCAGGCCGGCACCGGCACCGCCCTGCTGCGTCAGCACCTGGGCGCTGCCCATCAGCCAGAGACCCAGCACGCCCAGGCGCATGCGGGCGGCGAGAGGAACAAACTTCCAGCGCGACGCCAGCTGCCACCAGCCATGGCGCACCACATGCCCACGCTGCAAGCCCAGGCGTGGGTCTCCGTTGCACAGGCGCTGGTAGATGCGCTCGTGCTGCTCCACCTCGGCGGTGTCGGGCCGGGTGCGCACAGACAGGTAGCCCACCACCTCACCGTCACGGCGTATGGGGGAGGCGTTGGCCCGCACCCAGTAGTGGTCGCCGTCCTTGCGCCGGTTTTTCACCAGCGCCGTCCAAGGGTGACCTTGTTGCACCGTGCGCCACATGTCGGCAAAAGCACCCTCGGGCATGTCGGGGTGACGAACCAGGTTGTGGGCCTTGCCATACAGCTCCTCGCGCTCGAAGCCGCTGCAGTGAATGAACGAGTCGTTGGCGTAGGTGATGCGGCCCTTCAGATCGGTGGTGGACAGCAGCGTGTCGCCCTCGCTCAGAGGGAACTCGCGCTGCGAAACGTAACCGTTGTCTCTCATCTTTGTCCTTGCAAATCGGCGCCGGGCCTGGGCGCGGCGAATGGACCCACATCGCAAAATGATTCTGCGGTGACAGGTCGGTATCAACCAGATCTGGCAGGACAAGAAAGTCAAAGATCAACAGAGAATGTGATGAATTTCACATTGTTGTGGGTTCGGATGTCGTTTGAAGCATGACCGTTTGCGTCAGATCAAGGACAACCCAACGGTGGGGTCGCCTCAAGCGGGGTCGGTCAGCGTCTTCAATTGCGGCAGGTGCAGTTCGCAATAGGTGCGCCCCAGCCGCGTGATGTGGCCATCGTTTTCCAGCGCGCCCATGGCCCGCGCCACCGACTCCCGGGTCACACCCAGCAGCTCGGCCAGCACCACATGCCCTGGGAGGCGGATTCTTTCGGACTTCTGTTGTGCCCCCATCGCCACCAGCGCGGCGGCCAACTGGGTGCGCACGCCCGGCAGGCGGGTCACACGGGCCCAATCGGCCAAGATGCTGAGGGTGCGGAACACCGCTTCGCCCAAGGGGCGGCGAAACTCAGGGTCGTCCATCACGCCCAACCGCTCCAGGCTGGCCACGTCCAGCTCGCACGTGCGGGTGTCGGACATGGCGATGACGGTCAATGGGTTGGGAAACCCGACCAGGCGGGACGCACCGGTGACCTGACCAGGTGCGGCAATGGCCACGGGCACGCTGGCACGGCCAGACTCGTCCCGGTACATGAGGGCGGAACCGGACTTGATGACCCGCAGCACGCCGGCCTCTTCGCCCTGGCGCTGCAAGACCTGGCCGCGACGGAACGCACACTCGGTCACGTGGGGCAACACCTGCGCGACCAGGGCGTCGGGCAGCTTGCCCAGTGGGCAGCCCGACTGCGTTGCACAGTCCACGCAGTGGGTGCGCCGCATCGGTTTGTCAGGCAATACACGCAAGGGAAACGACATGGACGCGCTCATGGGGCGGTGTTGCCGCCGGTCAGCAAGGGCCGGAAAGGGCGGATTCTGACCAAGAACGGGGCCACTGATCGGTCTTGTCCAAAACTTTGGCACCCCTTGTGACATGCGTCACTCATCAGATCACCAGACTTCTGGCCGCCGAACGCGCAACTGTTCACCCTGGGCTGCTCCGCACAAACGCCTGCATGCCCTCGATGAGCAGCCGCAAGCGCAGCAGCTCCTTGGACCGGTCGTAACGCGGCACCCAGGTTGCCAGCCGCGACACCCGCTGCAGGCGCGGCAGCAGGTGACGCAGAAAACCACGCAGGTCCAGCGCCGGATCTTGGGCTTCGTAGGCATCCAGCACCGCCAACACCGCGGGCGCCCCCAAGGGCAACACCCAACGCGCGAGCGACATCACCAGTTGCAACACGTCGTAGATCTGGCAGGCGTGCAGCGGCATGGCCGGGAACAGGCGCTCTTCAAAATCCAGCCGCGCAAAGTGTTCGCCGTCCCAGGTGATGTTGCGTATCTGAGCCCCGCCGTGCCAATGCCCCCGGGCGTGAAACCGCGCCAGATCGGCGCTCACCGCACACATCAGGGCCAGGTGCTCGGCGGCCGGCAGGCGCTGCAGGCATTCGTCCACCGTCGGGCCGACGTCGCCCAGGCTCAGGCGCCGGCCGTCGAACGCCAGCACCGCGGGCACCTGTTCGCCCGCCTGCGCCAGCTGCTGCAGCCGTTCGTGCTCGAAGGCCAGCAATTCGGTACCGCTGGCCTGGCGCACCGCGGCCCACGGCACCGGCACGCCCAGAAAATGGGCCATGCACCAGGCAGCCACGGCCTTGCCCGTGCTGCGCAGCGGGCGTTCGGCGGTCTTGGTCCAGACCTTGTCGGAGCGGCGAAACGTGGGCAGGGTGGGTGTCAAAGTGGGCGGATTATGCAAGACGCCCTTATGGCACAAGTCGAGACGCCCTGCCTCGGCACGGGCATGGCCCCAAGCCGTAGCATCTGGCCATGACCACTCCCTCTCTTTTTGAACCGACCACCGTGGGCGCCTGGCGCCTGAGCAACCGTGCCGTGATGGCGCCACTGACGCGCAACCGCGCACCCGGCCAGTTGCCCACCGCCGACATGGCCCTGTACTACGCCCAGCGGGCCCACCCGCAGGATGGCGCCGGGCTGAGCATCAGCGAAGCCACGCCCATCTCGCCCCAGGGCCACGGCTACGCCGACACCCCGGGCCTGCACAGCGAGGCCCAGGTGGCCGCTTGGCGTCCGGTCACCGACGCGGTGCACGCGCGCGGTGGCCACATCGTGACGCAGCTGTGGCACGTGGGCCGCATCTCGCATGTGGACCTTCAGCCCGCTGGCCAGCCGCCAGTGGCTCCGTCGGCCATTGCCGCCAAGGCCAAAACCTACCTGATCAAACCGGAAGGCGGCGGTTTCTTCGATGTGTCACCCCCGCGCGCCTTGGCGCTGGACGAGCTGCCGGGCATCGTGGACGACTACCGCCAGGCCAGCCGCCGCGCACGCGACGCCGGGTTTGACGGTGTCGAAATCCACGCGGCCAACGGCTACCTGCTCGACCAGTTCCTGCGCAGCGGCAGCAACCAGCGCACCGACACCTACGGCGGCAGCATTGAAAACCGTGCCCGCCTGCTGCTGGAGGTGATGGCTGCGGTGGTGGACGAAATCGGCGGTGACCGCGTGGGCGTGCGCCTGTCGCCTGTGACCGCCGCCAACGACGCCAACGACGCCAACCCGCAGCCGCTGTTCGAACACGTGGTGCGCCAGCTGGCCCCCCTGGGCCTCGCCTATGTGCATGTGATCGAAGGGCAGACCGGTGGCGCGCGTGATTTCCAGCAAGGCGACATCCCCTTCGACTACGCCGCTTTGCGCACCATCTACCGTGCTGCTGGCGGCCAGGGTGCCTGGATGGTGAACAACGGCTACAGCGCCGACCTGGCCCAACAGGCGCTGGACAGCGGTGCCGATCTGGTGGCTTTTGGCCGGGGCTTCATCGCCAACCCCGACCTGACCCGCCGGCTGCGCGAAGGCTTGCCGCTCAACGAACTGCAGCGCGCCACGCTGTACGGTGGCGGCGCCCAGGGCTACACCGACTACCCGCTGGCGGCCTGATCAGTCCCAGTTTTTGGCGCGCACCGCCGCCGCCACCGCGTCGGCCAGCAGCTCGTGCCCGTAGGGCGTGGGATGGAAGCTGTCGGAATAGAGGTAGGTTTTCCACCAGTTGGCGCCACCACTCACGCCGGCCGGGAGGTTGGCGGACAAGGCCGAGGCGGTGCAGGTGAGGAAGTTGTAGCTGGGCAAGCCATCGCTGCCCACACCCACCACCGGGCAAGCGGTGTCCACCGCGTTGGTGAGGCCGTACTTGCCCGGGTTGGCTACCTGGTCGGTCAAGGTCGCGTAGAAATCGACCACGGCCACCTGGGCGTTGCCGGCGAAGCGGCTGGCCAAGCGGGTGTTGAACGCCACAATCCACTGCCGAATGAGGCCCTGCGCCTGTTGCGCGGCGGCCGCGCCAGCCTGTTGCGTGACACCGGCCAGCACAGCCTGGAAACGCGGGGTGAGGGTGATGTCGGGCAGGTTCAGCACCACCACCTTGCTCGCACCCTTGTCCAGAGCGGAAGCTTTGATGCTGTCGTGGAACGTGTCGGCCAGCGCCTGCATGTAGGTGCCCCCGGCCTGCTCCGGACCACCCAGCTGACCCAACAGCGCGTCCACCGTGGCGGCAGGCAACAAGGAGATCAACAAGGCACGGTAGGTCACCTGGCCCTGAGCGGTGGTGGCGCCCAGATAAGCGCCCGCCAAGTCGGCGGCGTCGTTGCCGCCACCGTCCACCAGCAGCAAGTCGGTGCTCTTGTAGCTGCCGTGCACTTGTGCCGCCTGCTGCAGTTGCAGGGTGATGGAGCGCGGGTCTTGCGGGTTGCCCACGTTGTGGATGCGCCCGCCACCCACGGCGTAGTTGGTACACCCCGCTTGCACCGTGGCCGCCTGTGTGAGCGGGTTGACACGGTTGTAAGCGCACAAGGCGTCGGCATCTGACAGCTCTTGCGCCACCAACTCCGGCCAGATCGGGGTGGAGCCCGCCCCCGTGCCTGCGCTGCCCTGCACCGTGAACTTGAGACCAAAAGTGCCGCTGTCGGCCAGGCTGTCGCCCATGACCTTGACGGACGTGATGGCGGGATCGCCACCCCCACAAGCGGCCAGCAGCAAAGCGGTGGCCAACGCAGCCAGATGCAGTCGAAATTTCACACGTGTCTCCTGAGGGTTGGGCACCAGTGCCAAGACCGCCCATCTTCTGAGGCCAGCACAGGCAGGGGCATAGGGCAAACACCCAGGAGCAAGTGCCTTTGTCGCGCGCGCGACAAAAAAGGGGCTCAGGCCTTGTCGCGCGCGCCCCACCAGCGCCCCAAACCCCAGGCCATCACCGCATCCATCACACCGGCCAACACCAGGGCCAGGGCCACCAAGGGCGCCACCTCGGGCGCAAAAAAAGTGGGTTGGATCAGCCAGATGGCCAGGCCTGCCAGGACCATGACACCCGCTGCCGCGCCCAACACCCACTGCACCAGGCGGCGCCCGCGCTGTGCCGCTGCCAATGCGTCCCGAGGCGGTGGAGGCGAACCCGACACACCCCGTTCTTCGGGAGGGCGAAAATCCACGGTCATGACCATCTCCTGGCGGGTGACAAGCCGCCATTTCAGCACAGCCTTTTCAACATGAACAGCATCGCCCCGCTTCTCGACATCGCCGATCTGCACTTTGCCTACGCGCCCGACGTGGTGGTGTTCAAAGCCTGGTCTGCCCAGGTGGCGCCGGGCTTGACGGTGGTCTGTGGCGACGAAAGCAGCGGCAAGACCACGCTGCTGCGCCTGCTGGCCGGGGAGCTGCAAGGACGCGGCGAGATCACGCTGAACGGCGCGCCCTTGCGCACCCAGGATGTGTTCTGGCAAAACCCGCGCGACGCGCCCGATGACACCACCGCCAGCACCTACCTCGCAGCCCAGGCCCAGCGCTGGTCCACCTGGGACGAAGCTGCGGCACAGCGCCATGTCGATGGCCTTTCGCTGCGCGAGCACCTGCACAAGCCCTTCTTCGCGTTGTCCACCGGCGGGCGGCGCAAGGTATGGCTGGCGGCGGCGCTGGCCTCGGGCGCGCCGCTCACGCTGATGGACGAGGTGTTTGCCGCACTGGACACACCCTCGATACGCTACCTGGGCGAGGCGCTGACACAGGCAGCCGGCTCCCCTGAGCGCTGGCTGCTGGCGGCGCATTGGGACGTGTTGCCTGGTGTGCCCGAAGACCAGGTGCTCGAGCTGCAAAGGCCCTGACAGGAGCGCCTAAGAAGAGGCCCGGGCGTTGCGCAAACGCCGACACAAGGTCTGGATGATGGCGCGCGACACCTCGGCGTCTTCGCTCATCAACAGGTCCAGGTCCTGGTCGGTCAAGCGCAGCAGCAGCGCGTCCTGGGTGGCGCGCACCTGCGCCGAGCGGGGCTCTGGGTCCAGCGCGGCCATTTCGCCCACCACGTCGCGTTCACCCATCAAGGCCACCCGCTGGCCACCCACCACCACCTCCAGCTCACCGCTGGCAATGACGTACAGCGACGTGCCCAGTTCGCCCTCCTCAAACAGCACCTCGCCCGCGCGCAGGTGGACCTCGGTGGCCGAGGCGGCCACCCCCACCAAAAACGCCTCGCGCACGCCAGCGAACAAGGAGACGCTGCGCAGCACCAGCATTTTTTCGATCGTCAACATGGCGGGTCTTTCTCCAAGAGGTGGGCAGGCCTTGGCCACCCAGGCCAGGATGTCGGGCATTAGGCTGTCGTCGGTCTGGGGCACCTGCACCACGGCAGGTGGGCCGCCCTCGCGAGCGCCTAGGTAAGCGGCGGCGGCACGTGCGAAAGGTGACAAGCGCGGCTCGGCGGCCAGCGACCACAGCAGAGGAGCGATCGCCCCGCTGGGCGGCAGCACATCGGGCACCAGGCGTGCCGCGCGTTCCGCCATGCCCTCAGGCTCAAGCAAATCCAGCAAGCGTCGCTTGAGCGCCACCGGCAAGGTGTTGTCCAGCATCTCGATGACGTAGGCGCGCCGGGCCGGGTCGCCTTTTTCGTAATGCGCCAGCGCCTCGTGCACGTCAAAACTGTGGGTGATGAGGCCGAGCCAGCAAAAACAGGTCTGCACCGACAACGCCACATCTTCGGCCAGCACGCTGCGCAGTGCTGCCAATTCTGAGCGGGCAGACCCCAGTTGGCGCCATGCGCCCAAGGCCGCAACGGCGTGCTCCACCTCATCGAGCACACGCCCGCGATGTGCCTCGGCCAGGTCGGGCGGCAAGCGGTGTCGGCGCAACCAGAGGGCGCGCAAGGCGCGCAGGGACACGGCGCGCGACGGGTCGTCCAGTTGCACCACCAGCCGTGCATCGCCAGCCGGTCCGGACATGCGGCGGTGCACGTCCACCAGGGCCAGGCGGGTCGAAACCTGCAAGCCAGGACGTTGGCGAAGCGCATCCAGGGCAGGCAACACGTCTTCGCCCACGCGCGCGAGCGCAGCCACCGCCGCGCGTTGCAACCCAGGACGGCCCAATGCCTCCGCCATCGCCGGCCAGAGCTTGGGCGCCGCCACCACGCCAGCCGCCTGCAGCGCGGCGGCCGCCACAGCGGGGTCGGCATCGGCGATCAGCACCAGCAGAGGCCGGTAGAACTGCACCGAGCCCACCAACCCCATCACCTGGGCCGCGCGACGGCGGCGGTTGGCGTCAGGCGACTGCTGGTCGGCCAGCAGGTGCGGTCCGGCGAGCAACACCCCCTCCACGCCACCGTGGCGGATGAGCCCAACGCGCGCGCCCAGCGCCAGGGCATCGTCCGGGTGGTCCAGCCAGGCGGCCACCTCGGTCCATTGGTCATCGCCCAAAGCCGCGAGGGCCTGCACCCAGGCACTTCGCACGCTGGCATCGGCCTCTGCCGCCAAGGCTTGGCGCAACAGCAGGGGCGGCACGGCGGTGCGCCCGTTTTCGATGCGGGACGCCAGCGCCCGCCGCACCTCGGGCGCGGTGTGCTGCAAGAGGCTGGTCACCTCGGCGTCGGTTAGACCCTCGTCGATGCCGTCCAGCAAGGACAGGCTGTAGAGCACCTCACCCGCGCGGGCGCTGCGCAAGCCCTGGCGCAACAGCTGCCGCGACTGAGCATCGTCTAGCGAGAGCCGTTCTACCGACACCCGCCGCCCCGCCAGTGCAGTGCGCAGACTGCTCAGGTAACCCCGGTACTGCACCGCCACCAGCCCGGCCCAGACACACGTCACCGCCAGGATGACGGCGGTGATGCCCACGGCACCAAAACCCAGGCCCTGGATGAGTGCGAACAGCAGCAGACCCGCCAAACCGCCCGATAGGGGCTCAACCATGCCCTCCAGCCCGGCCTGCACTCGCAGGCGCTGCCGTGCCGGCAAGGGCTGGAACAGGGTCACGAAGGTGGTCTTGTCCAAGGTATAGCGGAACGACTGGTCGATCACCTTGTTGCCCACGACCAGCCAAAACAGCACGTCGGCCGGGCCACCCAGCCCGCCCATCAGCACGGTGGCCAACGCCCCCAGCAACAACAGCAAAGGCAAGGTCAGCAGGCCGCCACGCACCCCGAAACGCCGCAGCAGCCAAGGCGCGAGCAGCACGCTGCAAACCAGACTGACGGCGCCCATCACCGCCGAATACAGCCCCAGGAACGACGCCATGGCGTGCTCATCGGGGAAACGTTTGTCCAACTCAACGTAAAACGCGTTGTCGACGAAAAAGTAGGCCATCTGCCCCACCAGCACCAGCACCACCAGCACGCGCACATAAGGGTCTTTCCACCAGGGGTGGCCCGTGGCTACTGCAGCGTCGGCCTGCGCTTCTTGCGAAGGCACCAGCGGCGCGTGGTGGCGCAGGATGTGGAGCACCAGCCAGATGCCCACGGCCGCCCCCACCGCGGACAACAGGAACAGATCGGCGGGCGACAGCCAGCGCAGCAGCCAAGGCGTGCTGAGCCCGCAGACGATGATGGCCACCGGCTCGCCCGCACTCACAAAACCGAACAGGCGTTTGCCCTGGCGCAGCGTCATGAGCTGGTTGGCCAGCCCCCACAGCAGCAGCGAAGACAACACGAACTCGATTTCGAAGTAGACGATGCTGGCGCCCGCCACCAGCGGGATGCCTGCCCCCACCCCTTGGTGAAAGGCCACCAGGGCCACAATTTGTGAACCCAGCGTGGCCACCATGAGCCGGCCCAGCACGAGGTGGCGCTCGGCCTGCAGGTAGAGGTAGCCGGCCAGCGGCACACACAAGGCTTCCGCCAGGTAGGCCCACGGCAGGGCGGCCGCTCCGTAGGTTTCAATGAACAGAGCGTGCGCAGCGGTCTGCGTGTAGACCCTGGGCACGCCCGAAATGAAAAACGAAAAGAGGAACAGCAGCAGCGTCAGCCGCAGCTCATCGCTGAGGCCAGCGACGCCACGCCGCCGCACGGGCGTGACTTCGGTGTCAGCGGCCGGCATGGGGACGGAGGTGTCCGGCCGTGAGCGGGGTGGCGGCGTTCATCGGGGCTCCTCCATCAGGGCCTGTTCAGACCGGGCTGTCGATGCGAATCCAGGTCGTCTTGGTTTCGGTGTACTTGTCGAAGGCGTGCAGCGATTTGTCGCGACCCACACCACTCTGCTTGAAGCCCCCAAAGGGCACGGTGATGTCGTCCTCGTCGTACTGGTTGACGTGCACCGTGCCGGCACGCAGCGCGCGGGCCACGCCGTGGGCCTTGTTGATGTCGCGCGTCCAGACGCCGGCCTGCAGGCCATAGATGGTCTGGTTGGCCTGGCGCACCACGTCGGCCACGTCGTTGAAACCCAGCACGCTGAGCACCGGGCCGAAGATCTCTTCGCGCGCGATGGTCATGTCGTTCTTCACGCCGGCAAAAATGGTGGGGCGCACGTAGCAGCCACCCCGCACCGGCTCGGCGGTGGTGCCGCCGGTGAGCAGCGCCGCGCCTTCGCTTTTGCCCGCCTCGATGTAACGCATCACCGTGTTGAGTTGCGTCTGGTCCACCACGGCGCCCATGACGGTGGCCTTGTCCAGCGGGTTGCCCGGCTCGTATTGCGGCACCAGCGCCAAGGCCTTTTCCAGGAAGCGCTCGCGGATGCTGTCTTCCACGAACAGGCGCGAGGGCGCGTTGCAGCTTTCGCCCTGGTTGAAGAAGATGCTGCCCACGGCGGCCTCGACCGCGCGGTCGAGGTTGGGGCAATCGGCGAACACGATGTTGGGCGATTTGCCGCCCAGCTCGGTCCAGGCGCGCTTGAGGTTGCTTTGCCCGGCCATCACGTGGATGTGTTTGCCCACGCGGGTGCTGCCGGTGAAGGCGATGCAGTCCACGTCCATGTGCAAGGCCAGGGGGCTGCCGGCCTCGGGACCAAAGCCGGGCACCACGTTGAACACGCCGGGCGGGATGCCGGCGGCCAGCGCCAGCTCGGCCAGGCGCAGCGCGGTGAGCGGCGATTTTTCGCTGGGCTTGAGCACCACCGAGTTGCCCGCCGCCAGGGCCGGCGCGATCTTCCACGCGGCCATGATCATGGGGTAGTTCCAGGGCACGATGATGCCCACCACACCCACCGGCTCGCGGGTGATGAGGGCCAGACCGGTGGCGGGCGTGGGCGCGATCTCGTCGTACACCTTGTCCACCGCCTCGCCGTACCAGCGGATGCAGTTGGCCGCGCTGTTCACGTCCACGCCCTTGGCGTATTTCACGGGCTTGCCCATGTCCAGGGTTTCGGTGAGGGCCAGCTCGTCGGCATGGGCCAGCAGCAGGTCGGCGAACTTGATCATCACGCGCTTGCGCTGCGCGGGCGCCAGGCCAGCCCAGCGGCGGTCTTCGAAGGCGGTGCGCGCGGCGGCCACGGCGGCATCGACGTCGGCCTCGGTGCAACGGGCCACCTGGGTCAGCAGGCGGCCATCCACCGGCGACAGGCAGTCGAAGGCGGCGCCGCTGCGGGCGGCCACACGCTCGCCGTTGATGAAAGCGCGGCCGTCGAAGGTGATGGTCTGGTCAGTGAGCTGGGAAGTCATCGCGAAAGTCTCTGGGATGGGGTGTCTGGGGTCAAGTCGGGCGGGCAAGTGGACGCTTGGGGAAGTCCACAAATGGCACCTCGCAGCGCCCGAAAAACCAACGGGGCGACCAAGGCCGCCCCGTTGTTTCAGGCAAGCACCTGGTTGGCGTCAGAACTGGAACACGATGGCGCCGCCAACAAGCACGTTGCTCTTCTTGTACAGGCCCGTCTTGCTGTCGAGGAAGACGTTGCCGTTGGCGCGGTCGTAGCGCACCTCGAACTTGAGCGAGGTGTTGTCGTTGAGCAGGTAGTTCAGACCGGTGGACAAGGCGTAGCGGTTCACGCCGCGTGTCGGGTCGATGGCCATGCCGGTGCTGTTGTCGATACTGGGGCCAAAGCCGCTGATGCTGTCGATGTAGGTGCCGGTGCCGTTGTCCTCCAGCGAAGCGCCGTACACACCGCCACCGTTTTTGCGGTTGTTCAGGTAATCCAGGCGCACCAGGGCTTGCAGGCGCGGGGTGAGCTTGTAGCCGGCCAGGCCCGACAGGCCCCACCACTTGGCGTCGCCGTTGGAGGCGCCGTTTTTGTAGCGGCCGTAGCTGACCTGCCCCCGGTACGACCAGTCACCGCGGTCGTGCCAGGCATCGAACTCCAGCATGTCGAAGCGGTTGTTGCCGTACTCGCGACCGTCTTTACCGTGCACACCCGAGAAGCCGATGCCGGAGAACTCGGACAGCTCCATGTCGGCCCGGTAGGCAAAACCCGGCGACTTGCCACGGGCACCATCCACGTTGCCCACCATCCACTTGGCTTCCCAATCGCCTATCACGTAGGACATGCCGGCGCCGGTGTAGTTGCTGGCGGCGGAGAAATCGAACAGCAGGTTGTGCGTGACCAGCGGGTTCTCGTGCGCGAAGGTGGCTTCGTAGCCACTGAAGTCGGGGATCAGGCCGCCGTACAGGCGGGTGGTGCCGTCGGCATTCATGGGCACCGACACCGAGGCCTCGTGCACCAGCCCGCCCGAACTCTTGGGCGTCAGGCGCAGCTTCCACTGCGTGCCTTCTTCCGTTTCCTTGCCGAACTCGATCATGGCCTGGCCAAAAGCGGAGTCGAAGAAATTGAAGCGGTCGTTGTCGCGCATGAGCACAAAATCGGACTCGTTGGCGCGCTGGGTGTGGATGAAGGTCGGATCGACCACGGCCTTCACCGTCAGGCCCTTCATGCCGCTGAGCACGGCGTTGTCGTCGGCCACGTCCAGCTGCTGCTGGATGCGGGTGACGGCCTGCGAATCGCCGGTGGCCTTTTGCTGCACCTGCTCCACCTTGGCCTGCAAGGCCTGGAGCTGGGCCTGCAAGGCCTGGATTTGTTGCAGCAGTTCGGCGTTGCTCTGGGCGTGTGCGCCCAGGCAGGGCATGGCGGCGGCCATGGCGATCAGCAAGGTCTTCTTGTTCATTCTCATGGGCTTCTCCTAGGGTTTTGACGTCAGCGAATTCAGGTCTTCATGGCCGCAGCCATCTCACGCGCGCGCTTGCGCTCCATGCGCGCCATCCACAGGCTGGCGGCCACCACACCGATGCTGACCACCAGCACGGTGAGTGTGGCCACCGCGTTCACGGTGGGGTTCAGGCCCAGCCGCGCGCGGCTGAAGATGGCGATGGGCAGGGTGGTGGACCCCGGCCCCGACAGGAAGGCCGAGAGCACCACGTCGTCGAGCGACAAGGTGAAAGACAACAACCAGGCCGAGGCCAGCGCCTGCGAAATCAAGGGCAGCGTGACCAGAAAAAACACCTGCCAGGGTTTGGCGCCCAGGTCGAGCGCGGCCTCTTCGAGTTGCGGGTTCATCTCGCGCAGGCGTGAGGTGATGACCACGGTGGCGTAGGCCATGCCCAGCAGGGTGTGACCGATCCAGATGGTAAGGGTGCCGCGGTCGGGCCAGCCGGTACCAAAGAGGTCTTCGGTCAAACGCTGCAGCGACACCATGGTGAGCAACAGCGACAGACCGATGATGACCTCGGGCATGACCAGCGGCGAATTCACCATGCCGGAGAAAAAGGTGCGACCGGTGAAACGCGGGAACTTGGTCAGCGCCACCGCCGCGAAGGTGCCCAGCAACACCGAGGCGGTGGCCGTCATCAGCGCGATCTTGATGGACAGCACAAAGCCTTCGATGATGACGGTGTCGCGCATCAGCTCGCCGTACCACTTGAAGGAGAAACCGGCCCAGGTGGTGACCAGCGGGCTGGCGTTGAAGCTGAGGATGATCAGCGTGAAGATGGGCAGGTACAGAAAGGCAAAACCACCGATCAGCCAGGCCTTGGAGACGCGTTCGCCAGCGGGGTTTCTCATGCGCGGCCTCCGGCAGACTGTTCGGCCTGGTATTTGTTGAACAAGGCCAAGGGCACGATGATCAGCAACACCATCACCACCGCCACACTGGCGGCCATGGGCCAGTCGTTGTTGGCAAAAAACTCGTCCCACAACACGCGGCCAATCATGAGTGTTTGCGGGCCGCCAAGCAGCTCAGGAATCACGAACTCGCCCACACAAGGGATGAACACCAGCAGCGCGCCGGCCACGATGCCCCCTTTGGACAGCGGCACGGTGATGCGCCAGAACGCCTGCCAGGGCGTCGCGCCAAGGTCGCGCGCGGCTTCGAGCAGACGCAGGTCCATCTTCACCAGATTGGCGTAGAGCGGCAGCACCATGAAGGGCAGGTAGGTGTAGACCATGCCCAGCGTCAGCGAGAAGGGCGTGTGCATCATCTTGATGGGCGCATCGATGAGCCCGAGGGCCAGCGCGATGTTGTTGAACACACCGTTGTCGGCCAGCAGCATCTTCCACGCGTACACACGCAGCAGGAAGGACGTCCAGAACGGCAACATGACGAGCATCAGCAGACCGGGCCGCACTTCGGCCGGGCTGCGCGCAAGAAAGTAGGCGAACGGGTAGCCGATGAGCAGGCAGATGGCGGTGGTGAGCGCCGCGTATTTGAGCGAAGACAGGTAGGCCTCGATGTAGAGCGAGTCCTCGAACAGGATGTAGAGGTAGTTGCTGAAGCGGACCTTGAGCTGCAAGACGCCTTCGCTCCAGGTCAGCAAATCCACAAAACGCACGCCGTCGCTTTCGGACACGCTGATTTTGAACACCACCAGAAATGGCAGCGCAAACACGGCGAGCAGGAACAACATGGGCACGCCGATGACAAACTTGCGGCCCAGGCGGGCCACAAATGCATCAAGCCATTGAACGTTGGAATGGGCACTCATGCGCGTGCTCACTGCGTGAGGACAACAACGTCCGAACCCCACCACCACACATGCACGGCGTCGCCCTGCGCCAGGCGCACCTCGTCGTGGCGGGCGTCGTTGGCCTTGGTGATCTTGACCACCATGCCCGACTCAAGCGCCACGTGGTAGGTGGTGGAACTGCCCAGGTAGGCCAGCCCACGTATGGTGCCGTGCGCGCAGTTGAAACCCACCTCGGCCGCGTTGTCGTAATCGGCCGCGGTGGGCGCCTCGACCTGGATGCCAATCTTTTCGGGCCGCACGGCCACATGGGCGTCCATGCCCAGCGTGCCGGTGATGCCGTGGCTCACGTAGTGGCGGCACTCGGGCGAATCGATGACCACGTGGTCGGGCTCGTCCACCGTGAGCTTGCCCTTGAACAGGTTGACGCTGCCGATGAAGTCGGCCACGAATTTGCAGTTGGGTGTTTCGTATATGTCGCCCGGCCGGCCCACCTGCAGAATCTGGCCCTGGCTCATGACGCCGATGCGCGAGGCCATGGTCATGGCCTCTTCCTGATCGTGGGTGACCATCACGCAAGTCACGCCCACTTGGTGGATGATGTCCACGAGTTCGAGCTGCGTGCGCTCGCGCAGCTTCTTGTCCAATGCGCCCAGAGGCTCGTCCAGCAACAGCAGCTTGGGCTTCTTGGCCAGGCTACGCGCCAACGCTACGCGCTGCTGTTGACCACCCGAGAGCTGGTGCGGCTTGCGCTTGGCGTAGGGGGTGAGTTGCACCAGTGCCAGCATCTTGTCGACCTGGGCGGCGATGTCGTCCTTGGGCAGACCGTCGCGACGCAGGCCAAAGGCCACGTTGTCCCACACCGTCATGTGCGGGAACAGCGCGTAGCTCTGGAACATCATGTTGACCGGCCGCTCGTTGGGCGGCAGGCGCACCAGGTCTTGCCCCTGGAGCAGGATCTGGCCCGACGTCGGCGTCTCGAACCCCGCCAGCATGCGCAACAAGGTGGACTTGCCACAGCCGGACGAACCCAGCAGCGCAAAGATCTCGCCTTGGGCGATGTCCAGCGACACCCCGTCCACCGCCGTGGCATCGCCGAACTGCTTGACCACCTGCTGGATGCGCAGGAAGGGCTGCCCGTTGGACGCCGCGCTGCCCGCGCCGGCCTTGTGGTTTGCGTTGGTTGCCAAGATGCGTGTTTCCTCTGTTTCGCTGACCGAAGCGGGACCCGCGACGAGCGCAAATCCCTAAAACCGGGGGCACCGCGGATCCGGCTCTGCCGGTCCGCTGGTGCCGCCACCCTCTGGGGGGTGACGCCGAAGGCGGCGCGGGGGGAGGCCGTTTACCGGCCGGTCTTGAACTGCGTGAAGATGCGGGTTTGCAGGCGACGGATGTCGTTGCCCAGCGCCTTGGGCGCGATCATGGCCTTCATCTGCTCGCTGTTGGGGAACACCGCCGGGTTGTTGCCCACTTCAGGCACCACAAACTTGCGTGCTTCCTTGTTGGGGTTGGCGTAGAAGACCTGGTTGGTCAGCGACGCATGCACCTCGGGACGCATGATGAAGTTCATGAAGGCGTGTGCGTTGGCCACGTTGGCGGCATCGGCAGGGATGGCCATGGAGTCAAAGAAAATCAGGCCCCCGGTCTTGGGCACCAAGGCTTCGATTTTCTGACCGGTCTTGGTGTCGATGGCACGCTGACGTGCGATCGAGATGTCACCCGACCAACCCACGGCCAGGCAGACCGATCCATTGACCATGTCGTTGATGTAGCCCGAGGAGCTGAAGAGCGTGACGTGCGGACGCACGGCCTTGAGCACGGCGGCGGCGGCGGTGTAGTCGGCCTGGTTGGTGCTGTAAGCGTCCTTGCCCATGTAGTGCAGCACGGCCGGCAGGATTTCGGAGCCGGCGTCGAGCATGCTTACACCACACGACTTGAGCTTGCTGACGTATTTGGGGTTGAAGGCCAGCTCCCACACGTTGTCGGGCATGGGCTCGCTGCCCAGCGCGGCCTTGACCTTGTCGACGTTGATGCCCACCGTGGTGTAGCCCCACAGCCAGTTGACCATGTGGTCGTTGTTGGGATCGACTTTGGCCAGCTGGGCCTGGATGTCGGGGTCCATGTTCTTGAGGTTGGGCAGCTTGGACTTGTCCAGCTTCTGGAACAGGCCACCGGCGATCTGCAGCGCCGCCCAGTTGGACGAAGGCACCACGATGTCGTAGCCGGTTTTGCCAGCCACCAGCTTGGCGTGCAGGATTTCGTTGCTGTCGAAGTTGTCGTAACGGACCTTGATGCCGGTTTCTTTTTCAAAGTTCTTCAGCACGTCGGGGCCGATGTAGTCGGACCAGTTGTAGACGTTGAGCACCTTCGAGTCCTGGGCCAAGGCGGCGCCCGCCAAGCCCACTGCCAACAGACCTGCGGTCACAGCCTTGACCACACCCCACGGTTTGAACGATTTGCGCATGTTGATGCTCCTGCAAGTTGAAGAAACCCGCTGCGTCATGGCCACCTCGGCCATGGGCTTAAGGAAAAGAGAGGGAAACGGGCATGCTAAATGAGTTTTTGCAAGCGCTGGATGGAGCAACTCCTATGCCAGCCATCCCTTGGCACGAACTTCTTCCAGCGTCGCGTCCAGGCAACGCTTGATCAGATCGATCATTTCATCGATCTGGGCATGGGTCATCACCAGCGGCGGCGCGATGATCATGCGGTCGCCCACGGCGCGCATGATGAGACCGTTGCCAAAGCAATGTTTGCGGCACACCATGCCCACCGCCAGGTTGGGGTCGAAGGCGGTTTTGGTGGCCTTGTCCTTGACCAGCACCAGGCCGGCCACAAAACCACAGGTCTCGGCCACACCCACCAGCGGGTGGTCGGCGAGCTCGGCAAAACGCTTCGCCAAATAGGGGCCGATGTCGTCTTTCACCCGGCCCACCAGGTTCTCGCGCTCCATCAGCTCGATGTTGGCCAAGGCCACCGCACAGGCGACCGGGTGGCCGCTGTAGGTGTAGCCGTGATTGAACTCGCCACCCTGTTCGATCAGCACCTTGGCCACGCGGTCGCCCACCATCACGCCGCCCAGCGGCACGTAACCGCTGGTGACGGCCTTGGCGAAGGTGACCAGGTCGGGGCGGTAGCCAAACTTTTCGTAGGCAAACCAGTGGCCCAGGCGGCCAAAGGCGCAAATCACCTCGTCGCTGATCAGCAAGATGCCGTACTTGTCGACGATGCGCTGGATTTCGGGCCAGTAGGTGGCCGGCGGGATGATCACGCCGCCCGCACCCTGCACCGGCTCGGCGATAAAAGCGGCCACCTTGTCGGCGCCCAGTTCGAGAATCTTGGCCTCCAGGAAACCGGCGGCGCGCACGCCGAAATCGGCCTCACTTTCGCCGGGCAAGGCGTTCTCAAAAAAGTAGGGCTGCTCGACGTGGGTGATGTTGGGGATGGGCAGATCGCCCTGGGCGTGCATGCCGCTCATGCCGCCCAGCGAGGCGCCCGCCATGGTGGAGCCATGGTAGCCGTTGTGGCGGCCGATGATGATCTTGCGCTGCGGCTGGCCCATCAGGTCCCAGTAGCGGCGCACCATGCGCACGTTGGAATCGTTGCTTTCGCTGCCGCTGCTGGAATAGAAAACGTGCTGGAAGGTGCGCCCGCCCACCGAGGGTGCCAATGATGCCAGCTTGGCCGCCAGCTTCACCGCCGGCACGTTGGTGGTCTGGAAAAAGCTGTTGTAGAAGGGCAGCGTCATCATCTGCGCGTGCGCCGCGTCGGCCAGCTCCTTGCGGCCATAGCCGGCGTTCACACACCACAGGCCGCTCATGGCGTCGAGGATTTTGTTCCCTTCGGAATCCCACACATAGATGTTGTCGGCGTGGGTGATCACGCGCGCGCCGCGTGTGGCCAGGTCACCGTGGTCGGTGAAGGGGTGAAGGAAGTGGGCGCTGTCCAGCGACTGGATTTCGCGGGTGTTCAGGTGTTCGGGTTTGATCGGTGCGTTCATGGCGGTCTCGTGGTCGGCGTGGCTTCAGACGGGCTCAAACGTGGAGCAACAGGTGTTCGCGTTCCCAAGGCGAAATCACCTTCATGAACTCCTCAAACTCCAGTTCCTTGATCTCGGTGTAGATGGTCACGAACTCCTTGCCCAGCACGTCGTGCAGATCGGTCTCGCGGCGCAGCCAGTCCAGCGCCTCACCCAGGCTGCGCGGCAGCGAATAAGGCGCCAGGTAGGCGTCGCCTTTCATCTCGGGTTTGGGCTTGATCTTGTTTTTCATGCCCAGGTAACCACAGGCCAGCGTCATGGCCATGGCCACGTAGGGATTGGCGTCGGCGCCGATGACGCGGTTCTCCACCCGGCGCGCGGCCGGGCTGGAGATGGGCGAGCGGATGCCCACGGTGCGGTTGTCGTGGCCCCATTCGATGTTGATGGGCGCGGCGGTGTGGCGAGAGAGGCGGCGGTAGCTGTTGACGTAGGGCGCCACCAGCACCATGGCCGCCGGGATGTAGCGCTGCAGGCCACCGATGTAGTGGTAGAAGGCCTCGGAGGCGGAGCCGTCTTCGTTGCTGAAGATGTTCTGACCCGTGGCCTTGCTCACGATGCTCTGGTGCACGTGCATGGCGCTGCCGGGCTCGCCCGCGATGGGCTTGGCCATGAAGGTGGCGTACATGTCGTGGCGCAGCGCGGCTTCGCGCACGGTGCGCTTGAAGAAAAAGACCTCATCGGCCAGGCCCAGCGGGTGGGCGTGGAAGAAGTTGATCTCCATCTGGCCCGCACCCACCTCGTGGATCAGGGTGTCCACGTTGAGCTCCATCTTTTCGCAGTAGTCGTAGATCTCTTCGAACAGCGGGTCGAACTCGTTCACCGCGTCGATGCTGTAGGCCTGGCGTGAGCTTTCCGCGCGGCCGCTGCGGCCAATCGGTGGTTTGAGCAGGGTATTGGGGTCGGTGTTGCGCGCGGTCAGGTAGAACTCCAGCTCGGGCGCCACCACCGGGTCCCAGCCCTCGGCGGCGTAGAGGTCGCAGATCTTGCGCAGCACGCTGCGTGGCGCGAAGGGCACCAGCTTGCCGGTGTGGTCAAAACAGTCGTGGATGACCTGGGCGGTCGGGTCGGTGGCCCAGGGCACGATGCGCACGGTGCTGGGGTCGGGGCGCAACTGCATGTCCTTGTCGGTCGGGTCCACCACGTCGTAGTAGGGGCCGCTCTCAGGAAATTCGCCGGTCACGCCCATGCCCACGATGGCCTGGGGCAGCCGCATGCCGCGGTCTTCGGTGAACTTTTCGCGCGGCAGGATTTTGCCGCGCGCCACACCGGTGAGATCGGGCACCAGGCATTCGACTTCGGTCACGCGGCGGTCGTTGAGCCAATGTTCAAGGTCGTTGAAGGAGTTGAGGGTGGTGGCTGCGTTCATGTTCTGGTTCTCGTTGTGTTGTGCGGGTGCTCAGGCCGTGGTCATGCCACCACGGGCAGGCCCAGGCGGTTGGCGCGACGCTCGCGAACGGCGTCGCCGAAGGCGCGAAAAATGGCGCCGTAAAAAGGGTTGTCCCAGCAGCGCCACTCGGGGTGGAACTGCACGGCGTAGGCAAAGCTGCGGGCGCCCAGCACCTCAAAAGCCTCGACCTGCCCATCGGGTGCATGGGCCAGGGCGCGCAGGCCATCGGCCAGGCGGTTCACACCCTGACCGTGCAGGGAATTGACCATCACCGTCTCGGCGCCGGCCCAGCGGGCGAACACGCTGCCCGGCGCCAGGTGAATGGGGTGACGCGGGGCGTATTGCTCGTCAAAGGGCGCACCCTTGGGTTCGCGGTGGTCCATGCGGCCGGGCACGTTTTGCACCTGCTGGTACAGGCTGCCCCCCAAGGCCACGTTGATCTCTTGAAAGCCCCGGCACACACCCAGCAAGGGCACGGCGTGCGCCACACAGGCACGCACCAGGGCCAGGGTGAGCGAATCGCGTTCGGGGTCCAGCGGCAAGGCCGGGTCGGTCACGTCTTCGTCGAAGTGAGAAGGGTGGACGTTGGAGGGCGAGCCGGTCAGCATGACGCCATCGACCAGTGGCAGCAGTTCCTCCACCTGGGCCGCGTCGGCCAACGGGAACATCACGGGTTGGGCCTGCGCCCCCACCTTGACCGCACGGGCGTATTTGTCGCCCAACAGCAGGAAGGGCATCTGATGGCCGTGGTCACCCAACAAGCGGTGGTCGGCGGGCATCCAGACCATGCCTGGGATTGCTGTCATCTGAAAACTCCGAATTTGTGAACCGATTGTGGTGCCAAATTGGATCACAATGGGGGCCAGTTGGGGCAAGGCCATGGTGCCAATTCTCGGGGTAAACCCGGGGCGCCCTGGTCATCTACCGGGTGAGTGGCCATGTTGTCCGAATTCCTTCTCTCTGAAATGACACGTCTGGCGCAGCAGGACGCGCTGCCGCTGCACCGCCAGCTTTACGAGGCGCTGCGCCGCGCCTTGCTGGACGGCAAGCTGGCCGCTGGCGAACGCCTGCCCTCCAGCCGCGACCTGGCGCAAGACCTGAACCTGTCGCGCAACACGGTGGTGGCCGCCATCAACCAGCTCACGGTCGAGGGCTACCTGGTGAGCCAGGTGGGCAGCGGCACCTATGTTGCCGACAGCGTGCCCAAGGCCACGCCACGCCCTGCGGCAGTGACACAGCAGCAGGCCGGCCAGCTCTCGCGCCGAGGCGAGGCACTGGCAAGCACGTTCTGCGCCAACCAGCTGGAGGTGCAACCCTTCACGCCGGGCATCGCCGATTTCAGCGCCTTCCCGGTGGCCCTGTGGCAGCGCCTGCAAAACAAACACTGGCGCATGACCTACCCCGACATGCTGGACTACAACGATTCGGGCGGCTATGCCCCGTTGCGCCGCGCCGTGGCCGACTACCTGCGCGTCTTCCGCAGCGTGCAGCTCGACGCCGATCAGGTCATCATCACCAGCGGCACGCAACAATCGCTGGAGCTGTGCGCTCAGCTGCTGGCCGACCACGGCGACACCGTGTGGGTAGAAGACCCGGCGTACTGGGGCGCGGTCAAGGCCTTCATGGCCACCGGCCTGAGCATGCACGCGGTGCCGGTGGACCAGCAGGGCATCGCGCCCGGCAGCGACGACGCCCACCCCGTGCCCAAGCTCATCTACGTGACGCCGTCACACCAATACCCCACCGGCGCGGTGATGTCGCTGAGCCGGCGCCACCAGCTGCTGGCCTGTGCGGCGCAGCACAAGGCGTGGATTCTGGAAGATGACTACGACAGCGAATTCCGCTTCAGCGGCCCGCCCATTTCATCGCTCGAAGGCCTGGACAAGGACGGCTGCGTGCTTTACATGGGCACCTTCTCCAAGGTGCTCTACCCCGGCCTCAAGCTGGGCTACCTCGTGGTGCCCAAACCCTTGGTGGGCGCCTTCAAGCAGGCCCACTACGACCTCAACCGCCCCGGCCAGATGCCCCTGCAGGGGTCTCCTCGTTTTCAGTGCAATAAGTGACGGTACGAAAAGCTAGCACTGGCGCGGAGGTGGTGTTGGTAGATCGTTGAT